>NZ_CAXTBM010000010.1:0-126947 GCF_964242765.1 uncultured Hymenobacter sp. | reverse complement strand
TCTCTACAGTGGGTTACTTTAATCTAGCGCTGACGGCTCCTGCATGGTGGCCACCGCTTTGCGCGTTAATTCGTACAGCGCGTGCAGGAACCGGTCGACTTCTGCCTTCGTGATGTTGAGCGGTGGCAGTAAACGGAGCACCGTGGGGTCGGAGGCATTACCAACGAAAATGTAGTGCTCAGTTAGCAGCTTGTCGCGCACGTCCTTGATGGGGAAATCGTACTTGATACCTACCATCAGGCCCCGGCCCCGAATTTCTTCGGCCCCGGAATTAGCTTCTAGCTCGGTGCGCAGGTAGTTGCCGAGTTCGGTGGCGTGCTGCAACAGGTTTTCGTCCTCAATGACTTCCAACACGGCCAGCGCAGCGGCGCAAGCCAGGTGATTGCCACCGAAAGTAGTACCCAACAAACCGTAAGACGCTTTCAACTCCGGCGAAATCAGGATACCACCGATAGGGAAGCCGTTGCCCATGCCTTTCGCCACCGAGATGATGTCGGGCTTGATGCCGGCGTATTGGTGCGCAAAGAATTTACCGCTACGACCGTAGCCACTCTGCACCTCATCGGCAATCAGCAGGACGCCGTGCTTTTTGCAGAGTTCGGCTAGTCCCACCAGAAACTTGTCGGAAGGCATGATGATGCCACCCACGCCCTGAATTGGCTCGATGATAACCGCGCAAACTTCGCCGGTTTGCATCACTCGCTCCACTTCGCTCAAATCATATGGCACAAAGGAAATGGCGTGGCCGGCGTTGAAAGGAGCCACGATTTTCGGGTTATCGGTGGCCGCTACCGCGCCGGAGGTTCGGCCGTGGAAAGCGCCTTTGAAGGCAATAACGTGGTTTTTGCCGGTGTGGAAGGAGGCCAGCTTCAGCGCATTCTCGTTGGCTTCGGCGCCAGAGTTGCACAAGAACAGCGTGTAATCCGCGTAGCCCGACACCTCGCCTAACTTACGCGCCAACTGCGTCTGAATCGGAATCTGCACGGAATTCGAGTAGAAGCCGATGTTCTGCAACTGTTCGGTGAGGCGCTGCACGTAGTGCGGGTGGCTGTGGCCGATAGAAATAACGGCGTGCCCGCCGTAGAAATCCAGATATTCCTGGCCTTTATCGTCCCAAAGCTTCGCTCCCAGCGCCTTGACCGGCGTGATATTGACGAGCGGATATACGTTGAAAAGCTCCATTACAAAAGCACTGATTTGAGGTGAAGGCCCGTCGTTTCCGGCAGACCGAACAGCAAATTCATGTTCTGGATGGCTTGCCCGGAAGCGCCCTTCACCAGATTATCAATAACCGAGGTAACCAATAGTTGCTTGCCAAATTTCTGCACGTGCAGCAGGCACTTGTTGGTATTAACTACCTGCTTCAGATGCAGTTCCTTGTTGGAAACCGTGGTAAACGGCGCGTCGGCGTAGAAATCCTTGAACAGTTGCCGCGCCTCCTCTTGCGTCAGGTCCGATGGTGTGTACACGCTGGCGAAGATACCGCGCGAGAAGTTTCCTCGGTACGGAATGAAGTGAATATCCATTTCCAACTGCGGCTGCAACTGCGCCAGGCTCTCCCCTATCTCGCCCAGGTGCTGATGCGAAAACGGCTTGTAGATAGACACATTGTTGGTGCGCCACGAGAAATGCACCGTCTCCGATAAGCTCTGCCCCGCACCTGTCGAGCCCGTAATGGCCGACACGTGCACATCATCGGTCAGCTTACCCGCAGCTGCCAAAGGCAGCAATGCCAACTGGATAGCTGTAGCAAAGCAACCCGGATTGGCAATGCTCTGCGCCTGCTGGATGCGGCTCTTGTTCAACTCTGGCAATCCGTAGACGAATTCTCTGTCGGCAAATTCCTGGTCGGCTTCCAAACGGAAGTCGTTGCTTAGGTCGATGACGTGAGTAGTAGCGGCCAAGGGCGTCTTTTCCAGGAAAGCACGCGAGTTGCCGTGCCCGAGGCACAAAAATACTACGTCCTCGTCTCCAGCCAACTCCGAGGCAAACACCAAGTCCGTTTCCCCCACCAAATCGTCGTGCACCTGGTACACCGGGTTGCCCGCGTTAGAGGAACTGACAATGGCTCCTAACTCCACGTATTCGTGATGCAGCAGGATGCGGAGTAGCTCGCCGGCCGTGTAGCCAGCGCCGCCCACAATGCCGACCTTAATTTTCATCGTTGAAGGAAGAATGTATGCGAAGCTGATTGCTGAAGATTTTGATGAAGCCCTTGGCGTCGCGGCCGTCCCAGGCGTCGTTTTCCTCGCCGTACGTTGCCACTTTGGAGCGCATCATGTCGTACTTCGATTCGATGCCTTGTAGCTCGAACTGATACGGCTTCAACGTCACGAACACCTTGCCCGACACCCGCTCCTGCGACGACGCAAGGAAGGCTTCCATGTCGCGCATGACCGGATCGAGGTACTGCGCCTCGTGCAGTAGCGTGCCGTACCAGTTGGCGATGTAATCTTTGTGCAGCAGCTGCCACCGCGACGAAGTGTGCTTCTCCAGCAAATGGTGGCCCTTCAACAAAATCAGCGGCGCCGGTGCTTCAAAACCAACCCGGCCCTTGATGCCCAAAATAGTGTCACCGACGTGTGTATCGCGGCCGATGGCGTATTTACCGGCCATTTCATTCAGTTCCTGAATGAGCTGCACCGGCTTCATCGCCTTACCGTTCAATGCCACTGGCTCACCTTTCTCGAAAGTAATTTCTATGCTGGTAGGCTCCGTAGCGGAGATTTGCGTTGGGTACGCCGACTCTGGCAGTGCTTGGTTGGAAGTCAAGGTTTCGACACCACCCACGCTAGTACCCCAAATGCCTTTGTTGATAGAGTACTTGGCCTTTTCCCAACTCATCTCGAAGCCGTGCTGGTTCAGGAAGTCGATTTCAGCCTGGCGCGACAGTTTCAAGTCGCGGATGGGCGTGATGATTTCGGTGTTCGGCGAAATCACCGAAAACGCCACATCGAAACGCACTTGGTCGTTGCCGGCGCCGGTGCTGCCGTGGGCAATGTAGTCGGCTTTGTGCTCTCGGGCATATTCAGCAAGAGCCAACGACTGAAACATGCGCTCGGCACTGACACTCAACGGATAGGTGTCGTTCTTGAGAATGTTACCGAAAATAAGGTAGCGCAGGCAGTCTTGGTAGAATCGCTCGGTTACGTCAATCACCTCGTGCTTAGTAGAGCCTAGCTCGTAGGCTCGCTTCTCGATTGCTGCTAGCTCCTCCTGAGAGAAACCACCCGAGTTGACGATAACCGTGTGCACTTCCAGACCCAATTCGCGGGTCAGGTACACCACGCAATAAGACGTATCCAAGCCGCCACTGTACGCTAAAACTACCTTTTTCATGCGTTAGTTAGAAGTAAGAACCGAGAGGTGAACAGTAAAGAACGGCATGCTTCGCCTAGCATTTGCTTCTGTGCTGCATTTCTTGCTGCTGTTGCCTAGCCAAAAGCTGATTGCGTTGCGAAATTAAGCGCTGCATCTCGCTATTATGGCATACTTATCATACCAGATGCTTTGGCAAGCACACACCAGATCAAGCAGGACAGTTAGTTGGCCGACAGCAACACGTTAAGCACATTGTAGCCTTAGCACAACGTTCGTTGCCAGCTCACTTCTCCTGATTAAGAATTTCGATGCTGGCTTGTGCTGGCTGGCTGTATTGGTCGTTCAGCGTATCATAGACCATGCCGGTACAGAGACACATTTTGCGCTCGTTTTCCATCAAGATACCGTAGTTCTTGCAGCTCGAGCAGCCTTTCCAGAAGTCGTCACTTTGCGTTAGCTCGGTGAACGTAACGGGCTTGTACCCTAGCTCGGTGTTGATTTTCATCACGGCCATGCTGGTCGTGATACCGAAAATCTTAGCCGTCGGATACTTGGTTCGGGAAAGCTTGAATACCTCGTGCTTGATAGCCCGACCCAGTCCCTCCTTCCGCAATTCGGTGTTCACAATCAACCCCGAGTTAACCACAAACTTGTTGTCCTCGAAGGTTTCGATGTAGCAGAAGCCCGCCAGCTGATCGTCGATGAAAGCAATAATGGAGTCACCTCTATCCATCTTTTTGATCAGATAGTTAGGGTCTCGCTTGGCGATGCCTACGCCGCGCTGTTTGGCAGATTCCTCATACCATTGACAAAGGGTTTCCACATACTGCGCGTCGGCAGCATTGGCTACGCGTAAAATCATGGTCAAAGCTCGGTTAGTTGCCTACTTATCAGACAACAGGCACGGAAAGACGGATGGGAAGAAGCTAAGGAATGCTTACGAATGAAGCGGCGCGACAACCGGAAAAAAGACCGGTATCAGGAAAAAATCCAGAAAACAACGGCGGCAGCTTCGCAAACTCACGGGAGCAGTTCTGACCAATAACTTGCCAGAAAAAGCATCTAATTAGGGCTTACACTCGTGTCACTCAGTTATTCGTTGAAGTTCTCTTCAAGCGGGGCGATTTGCAGGAAGGCCCCGGGCCGGTTCTTAACGTGGTAAAAACGCAGGCGAAATATTGCAGCCAGCTCTTAAGCTGGCATTATTCGCACGACCAACGTGGGCCGTCGCAAAAGCGCAATAGAGGAGAGACGAATCATGACGTGTGCCTTAGAGGCGGCGAGAGTGTTTCTGCGGTTTAAATGAATAGGACCGCTAAATCGTTGCAAAACTAGATGTTTTTTTTCGGAAACTTTGCCGGCTCCATATTAAAAAACCTTTAGCATTTATGGCTTTCCAACTTGCGGGCAACCGAGCAAGGGCAGATTCTCGCATTCACGGCCTTGATGCGCCGCATTTCACTTCTTACTAGCTATGAGCGAGGTTCTAAAAATATTCAAAATAGGGGGTGGCATCATCGACGATGAAGCGCAGCTCCGCTATTTTCTGGGCGAGCTGGCGCGCATCGAAGGCCGCAAAATACTGGTACACGGCGGCGGCAAAGGCGCCAGCCAGATGCTCAGCCGCCTTGGCATCGAGCCCCAGATGGTGGAAGGCCGCCGTATCACCGACGCCGCCACCCTTGACATTGTAACGATGTTCTACGCCGGCAAAACCAACAAGCAAGTTGTGGCGCTGCTGCAAGAGCAAGGCGTAAATGCGCTCGGCCTCTCCGGCGCCGATGGCAATGCCATTCTGGCCACCAAACGCCCCGTGCGTACCATCGACTACGGGTTTGTGGGCGACTTGAACGAGCAGAGCGTCAATACTCGCTTGCTGGAGCAGTTACTGGAAACTGGCCTCACCCCCATTTTATGCGCCATCACCCACGACGGGCACGGCCAATTGCTTAACACCAACGCCGACACTATTGCCAGCACCCTGGCGCGTGCTTTAGCGGTGTCGTACACGGTGGAGCTGCACTTTTGCTTCGAGAAGGATGGCGTGTTAACTGATATCAATGACGAATCCTCGGTAATTCCGCGCATCACGTCGGAGCAATATCAGGCTCTAAAGGCAGAGGGCGTTATTGCCGCCGGCATGATTCCCAAACTCGACAACGCCTTCGCAGCGCTGGAAGCTGGAGTAGCCACGGTGGTTATTGAAAACGCTCTGAAAATCAACGAGCCCGTGAAAACGATTCTATGTCAGAGCTAATCGAACGTCTTTCCGAAGAGGCTATTCAACTGTTGACTCAGCTAATCAAAACGCCTTCTTTCTCGCGGGAAGAAGGCGCCACGGCGGATCTAATCTTCAATTTTCTGGCTGCGCATGGTGCGCAGTCCCAACGCACCGGCCACAACGTGTGGGCTGTAGCCCCGAACTTCGATGCCACCCGTCCTACCCTGCTGCTCAATTCCCACCACGACACCGTAAAGCCCGGCAGCACCTGGACCTACGACCCGTTTGGGGCCGTGCTAGAGGGCGACAAACTGATTGGGCTCGGGAGCAATGATGCTGGAGCGTCGGCCGTGAGCTTGCTGGCTACTTTCCTCTACTTCCAGCAGCAGAACCCCGCTTTCAATTTGCTTTGCGCTATTACGGCAGAAGAGGAAGTGTCGGGCGCAGGCGGTATCCGCAGCGTTCTGCCCCAGTTCGGGAAAGTGGATCTGGGTATAGTAGGCGAGCCAACCCAAATGGACATGGCTATTGCCGAAAAAGGCTTGATAGTGCTGGACTGCGTAACTCACGGCCGCACCGGCCACGCGGCCCGCGACGAAGGCGAAAACGCCCTGTACAAGGCCATACCCGATATTCAGTGGTTTCAGCAGTACCAGTTTCCGAAAGTATCGGAGTTGCTTGGGCCCGTCAAAACCACCGTTACGCAGGTGCAAGCCGGCTCGCAGCACAACGTAGTACCCGACAAATGCCAGTTTGTGGTGGACGTGCGCACCAACGAGTTGTACGGCAATGAAGAGGTGGTGCGCTTGGTGCGGGAACATGTAGGCGCCGATGTAACCCCCCGTTCCACGCACCTCAATTCCTCCCGCATTGCCCTAGACCATCCGTTGGTGCGCAAAGGCCTAGCCCAAGGTCGCCGCACGTTCGGCTCCGCCACGCTGTCCGACCAATCGATGATGCCATTCGACACCATCAAGATTGGCCCCGGCGACTCTGCCCGCTCCCACACGCCCGATGAGTACATCTTGCTCAGCGAAATACGAGCCGGAATCCAAGGCTACATAGAGTTGCTGGACGGGCTGGAATTGTAGGATTAGGCTTGCTCCAGAGTGGCAATTTCGATTTTGTGCATCTGCATCATGGCGGCCATTTTGCGTTGTGCCCGTGCTGGATCATTGCTTTGTAGCAGCTGCCCTATATTAATTGGAGTGATTTGCCAGGATACCCCAAACTGGTCTTTGAGCCACCCGCACTGGCCTGGCTGGCCGCCATTGGCCGTGAGCTTTTCCCATAGCTCGTCTATCTCGGCCTGGCTTGTGCAACTTACGGATAGCGAAAACCCTTCAGTAAACGTGAAGTGAGGCCCGCCGTTCAGCGCCACGTACTTTTGGTTGGCCAGTTCAAATTCAACCGTCATCACGCTGCCCTTTGGCATAGGTGAGCCTTCTGGGTAATACGTGGTGTTGGTAATGCGTGAATCTTTGAAAAGGCTGGTGTAAAGCTTCGCAGCGTCTTCCGCTTTATCATTGTAGGTCAGGAACGGGGTGATTTTTTGCATGGCTTGCTATGGCTTAGTGAATGACACCTAAAAGTACCGTTCCATCCTACCCTTCAACAGGGCTTAAACCGACAAAAACTGGGCTAATTGCGACAGTCGGTTTCATGGCCCGTACAGTTTAGCTCGCACAGTAAACCTAGCATCTGGAAGTCCCGAAAAAGGCTTCTTTACAAATTGAATTATGAAAATTTGGGACAAAGGCATTGCCGTTGACAAGAAAATCGAACAGTTCACGGTTGGCAAAGACCGGGAGCTGGACCTGTATCTGGCGCGGTTCGACGTGCAGGCCTCGAAAGCACAAGCGAGCATGCTGGTCAAAGTGGGGTTGATTTCCACGAAGGAAAACCAGCAGCTTCAGCAAGGCCTAACCGAGCTGGCAGCTCAGATAGAGGAAGGCACTTTCACCATCGACGAAAGCTTTGAAGACGTTCACTCTAAAATAGAGGCTTACCTAACCGACAAGTTCGGCGACGCGGGCAAGAAGATCCATACGGCCCGCTCCCGCAACGACCAAGTACTTACGGCTATCCAGCTTTTCTTGAAGGATTACACCCAGCAAGCTGCCATCCAAATCATGGCGCTGGTAGATATCCTTCTGGAGAAAGCCGAAGCGCACCAAGCCGACTTAATGCCCGGCTACACCCATTTTCAGGCGGCTATGCCCAGCAGCTTCGGTTTGTGGTTTTCTGCCTACGCCGAGCACTTGCTGCTTGACCTAGCCTTATTAGAAGCGGCCCACTTAGTCGCCGATCAGAATCCCTTAGGCTCAGGAGCTGGCTTTGGCAGCAGCTTCCCCATCGACCGGCAACTTACTACGCAGGAAATGGGATTCAGCCAGCTAGCTGTCAGCTCGGTAGGAGCACAAATGCTACGGGGCAAAACCGAGAAAACCGTGGCTTTCGCGCTGGCAGGCGTTGGGGCTACCCTCTCGAAGATGGCCTACGACCTAGTGCTTTACAATAGTCAGGATTTAGCCTTTGTGGAGTTGCCTGCCGCTTTCACAACCGGCTCTAGCATCATGCCGCACAAGAAAAACCCGGATGTATTCGAGTTGGTACGGGCGCGCTGCAACGCCCTGCAAGGCCTGCCGACCACCATCATGCTGGCCACCAACAACCTGCCCAGCGGCTACCACCGCGACTTTCAGATCCTGAAGGAAATCTTATTCGAGCCGATGATGCAGTTTCTTGATATCCTCGACATGCTATTGTTTGCGCTGCCCCAGTTGAAGATCAAGCCCGATCTGCTGAATCAGCCGAAGTACGATGGCATCTTCTCGGTGGAGAACATCAACCAGCTTATTCAGGCCGGGGTACCATTCCGCGAAGCATATAAACAAGTAGGGCAAGCTGTAGAACAAGGCAGCTACGTGCCGCACCGGGAGTTTCACACCACTCATTTAGGCAGCGTTCATAACTTAGGATTGACGGAAATTAAAGCTAAAATTGCATGGACAAGAGGAAACAGTCGGATGCTACAAAGCCGACAAACTAGCTTGACAGGGCCTTTTTGACACTTGATTCACTTACTTGAGAAAAATTTTCAATTTTTTTAAGAATTGAGTTTCTCGTAAAATTTTGAATAGCAATCGATTGCGATACTTAATTTGAAAAGGTGAGTACGTACTCACAAAAATAAGTAAGCTAACACTTACTAGTTAAAAAATTCTTTGTAATATTGCTCTCGCTACCGGCTAATGAATCCCCCCCATTAGCTAGTAGTCAATTCCCACGCTCCGTTTGAGCAGGCGCAAACCCCACCCCGCCTGTAGCATTTTCGAATACCGGGCAGCTTGCTAGATGCAGTTGTTTCGCCACTATTCGAATCAAGTAGCCGGCCGCTTCGACACACGTTCGAGGCGGCCGGCTTCCGTTTGTGGCTGCGTTGTTCGTGTAGCCTTTTTATAGGTATACTGCTCAGCATTACAGTTTCTTGCCTGAAAACTTGCTGAAACTGCTAACAGCCCTGTCAAGCATCTGCTGGCCAGCAGCTAATAGATAATCGAATTAGGCTGTGTTTTGAAAGCTGAAACAAGCTTTTCCGTCATTCCAAGCACAGCGAGGAATCTAATTTTTCGGTTATAGGTAGCACTAAGATTCCTCGTTGTGCTTGGAATGACAGTTTTCAATCACTTTTCAGATACAACCTAATTAGCTGCTAGCTACTCTTTATTGCCGAGACGATTAGCGAACTTCCAAACGACCAATACGCCCGCCACAAACTGCATTGCCAGTCCCAATAATATCAGGTAGTCGCTGCCAGGATAGTGCTGCGTTTTGAATATGGCGGCCGTCAGCACCAATGCTACTCCAATCAGTAGTAGGGTAATTAGCAAACGATAGGAAACCTTCATGGGGCTTGCAAGTGGTGGACGCGAAATAAACAGGATACGGGAAGGCAATATCATAGTTCCAGCGCCCACTATCCTAACTGAGTCGCAGCTTGTATGTTGGCTTGGTGTTGCTGATTTGTAAGAGCCGTCTTGCTTCTTACTACTACACTGAAAACAGAAAGCCCCAACCTTAAGAAGGTTAGAGCTTTCAGGAATGATTTAAGCCTAAAGCCTATGCTACGTCTTACAAGTGAATTACTTCACCGTAAGCAGCGGCGGCAGCTTCCATCACGGCTTCGCTCATAGTGGGGTGCGGGTGCACCGACTTGATGATTTCGTGGCCGGTAGTTTCCAGTTTGCGGGCTACTACCACTTCGGCAATCATCTCCGTCACGTTCGAGCCAATCATGTGGGCACCTAGCCACTCGCCGTACTTCTTGTCGAAGATGACTTTCACGAAGCCATCTTTTACACCGCCAGCGGAGGCTTTACCGGATGCCGAGAAGGGGAATTTACCCACCAGAATATCGTAGCCTTGCTTTTTGGCTTCGGCTTCGGTGAGACCAACTGAAGCAATTTCCGGCGTGGCGTAGGTGCAGCCGGGGATGTTCTGGTAATTGAGCGGCTCGGGGTTATGACCCGTGATTTTCTCGACGCAGATAATACCTTCGGCCGAGGCCACGTGGGCCAGCGCGTGACCCGGAATGATGTCGCCGATGGCGTAGATGCCGGGCACGCTGGTCTGGTAATAGTCGTCGACGATGACGCGGCCCCGGTCTACTTTGATACCGAGCTCTTCGAGGCCGAGGTTTTCCAGGTTGGTGGTCACGCCCACGGCGCTTAGCACTACGTCGCAGGCAATCTGCTGCTCGCCTTTCTCGGTTTTGATGGTGACGTTGCAGCCTTCGCCGCTGGTGTCCACTTTGGTCACCTCGGCGCTGGTCAGTACGTTGATGCCCATTTTCTTGAACGACTTCTCCATCTGGCGCGACACTTCCTCGTCCTCCACGGGCACGATGCGGGGCAGGTACTCCACCACCGTTACCTCCGAGCCCATGGCGCGGTAGAAGTACGCAAACTCAACGCCAATGGCCCCCGAACCCACCACCACGAGGCGCTTCGGCTGTTGCTCCAGGCTCATGGCTTTGCGGTAGCCAATAATTTTCTTGTCGTCGACAGGCATGGTGGGCAGCTCACGCGAGCGGGCTCCGGTAGCCAGAATGATGTGCTTGGCTTCTACCGTATCCTTGGTGCCGTCGGCTTTGGTTAGCTCGACTTTACCGGGAGCCAACAGCTTGCCCGTGCCCATAATGGCGTCGATCTTGTTCTTCTTGAAGAGGAAATTGATGCCCTTGCTCATGCCATCGGCCACACCACGGCTGCGGCCAATGACGGCGTTGAAATCAAAGCTCACACCTTCGGCTTTCAAGCCGTATTCGCTGGCGTGGTTAAGGTATTCGAACACCTGAGCACTTTTGAGCAGAGCTTTGGTGGGAATGCAGCCCCAGTTGAGGCAGATGCCGCCGAGCGACTCCCGCTCGATGACGCCAACTTTCAGACCAAGTTGGGAGGCGCGGATGGCGGCTACGTAGCCGCCCGGCCCGGAGCCGACCACGACCAGGTCGTATTGCAATGCCATAGTGTTTTCAGGTTGAAGGTGAAAAGGGAAAGTCCCGCGCCGGGCTAGCTGCCACGCCAACGGGGTGGGCAAAGATAGGCAGACGACGCATCTACCCAACAGCTAGAACCGGGCATCAGTTCTTGCGACATTCCGCCCTTACTCTCAGACCTACTACTTGATGCAGACCTTGCTGCCTGATACGGTGGTTTGGTGACTGTAATATTGCTTTAAAGAGCCTCTAGCTTACTGTTACTGTGCTTTAAGCAACTTATTGGAAAGCATGAGAAACGCGTAATTACCGGGATGAAGTGGTGAACTCGGGAAGTTGTTCCGACAGACTGTGCTGGTAGTTGAGTTCGTCAAAAGCAAGGATATGCTACAGACCGGATCAACCTTGCCTACTTCATTTGCTTAAGAGCGAGAGAATAAGTAGAATGGGTGTGCGGAGCGCATCTTTTTTTAAAGAAGTGTGGTTTCTCAGCTAAGTGGCTATCGTTGTTAGCTATTACACGAAGTTGGCTGCTTGTTGGCCGCGCACATCTTTTGTGCTTCTTCTTACCGTTTCTGTTTCGCTTAATTGCTTTATGTTCCGCCGCTTGCTCGTCTTATTTGCTGTTGCTGGCAGCTTGTTGGTTTTCACACGATGCGCCTCGGTGGAAGTGCAAAGTGCTGCAACCATCTCGCAACGGGCTATTCGTTTAGAGCAGGCCGAGCCTTTGCTGCTGGACTCGGCGGCGCTAAGCGCTGCTACGGCGTCGGCAGCAGATGCGGCAGTTGAGGTACCTAAATCCTTGAATGATTACCGGGCAATGATAGCCGCCGCCGATGCCCTGTTGGCTAGTACACCCGGCGACGTGCAGGTACTGCTGGTACGGGCCAAGGCGAAAAGCCACCTCAAATACTACGATGCAGCTATTGCCGACTGCAACACGGCGCTGCGCTTGGCTCCTGCTTCTGCCAGTGCTTTTTATCAGCGCGGCCTCAACCGCCTCAAGATGAAGCAGTACCCGGCCGCCATAACCGATTTAACGAAAGCCATTCAGCATAATCCGCAGTATAAAGAAGCCTTTTTCGGACGCGGGGCGGCCCGTATGCAAACCCTTAACTTCCGAGCGGCCATTCCAGATTTTACCGAAGCCATCCGCCTCGATCCCCAGTACGCTGATGCGTATGAGTATCGGGGTATCAGCTATGCCTCCATCAATAAGCCCGCCGAAGCTAAAGCTGACCTGGAAAAAGCCACCCAACTCAACCCGAAAGCCGCGCAAAGCCTCCGGCGCTACGTAGAGCAATAAGGTTACTTCCCAACCAGCAGCTTTAAGTAAAAGCTTGGCTGACGCAGCCGCTCACGCATGTCTAGGTCCAAAAACATCATCGAGAGAGTTTCGGCGATGGTAGGGTTGTTGGCCGCGCGGTTGGCAACGAAATTGAACAGCCACGGATAACTCAACAGGCGCTGCATAACGCGGCTCAAACGCAACTCCTGCCCCAACCGATTGTACACGGCTTTGTCGTAGCCAGCTAGAAAACCAGCGCTGAAATCTTGGGCGACAAGGGCGCGGCCAACCCAATCGGCCGCGTGCCTACCCGATACCATGGCGTGGCTGATACCCTCGCCGCTGAAAGGGTCGATGAGCGAGGCCGCGTCGCCGAGTAGCAGGTAGTTCGAGCCCGAAAGTTTGCGGCGTTTCGAGCCCAATGGCAGCCCAAAGCCCCGGACCGGCCCCAGACGCTCGGCCTCGGCAAATCGGTCTTTCAGGGCCGGATGGGTGGCAAGCATATCGGCGAGCCGCTCGCGCAGGTTCACCTTTTTCTTGGATACGGCCTCGGTGAGCATGCCAACGCCTACGTTGGCCTCACCGTTGGGCAGCGGAAACACCCAGAGGTAACCCGGCAGAAAGTCCTTGATGAAGTGCAGCTCAATGAAATTGTCGGGGTGCAGGTTGCGCACGCCGCGGTAATAAGCCCGCAGGCCGGCGCAATGATGTGCTGGTTCCAGTGCGTGCCCCCCAATCTGCCGCGCAAACGACGACTGCGCGCCGTTGGCCACTAGCAGTAACCGCGTTAAAACCACGGGCACACCCGCGGCATCCGTTAGCAGCCAACGGCCGTCGGGTTGCTGCTGATGCCCACTGATGTCAACACCTTCGCATAACTCGATTTCGGGGCGGCGGCGCACTTCTTCGATCAGGAAGTTGTCGAAGTCGATACGCTTGCTGATGTGGCCGGCGGCGCGGTCGGTGGCGGCGTTGTAATTGGGTTTGAACGGTACGGCTAGCTTGCGGCCATTGGGCGCGTAGAAATCGATGCCCCACGAGGGAAGTTGCACCGGCGCGGCCTCCAGGCAGGCAGGCAGTGAGGCATCAATCCGGCGCAGCTCACTCAGGACTTTCCCACTCAGCGCGTCGCCGCACACTTTGTCGCGGGGGAAGGTGGCGCGGTCGAGGAGTAGGCAGGACTGGCCGGCATTAGCGAGGTGCAACGCCGCCGTAGCACCACCCGGTCCGGCGCCCAGAATACAGATTTCAGTTTCGAGCATCAGGGCGAAGGTAACGCTCTTGCGGCTGCTTGTTTATGGCTTACCGTTCAGGAGGAAGTGCCGGATGTGGTTCCTGCCCAGGTTCAGCTCGAAACTGACTTCAATAGAGGCAAACGGCGGATTGGATTTGGCTGGTGAATTTGTGTAGGTTGACCGCCAGATGTAGTGAACGTGTACCAGATACCCCACTTGACAGCCGCCTGGCACTGAAAACTACCCACCAGAAACCTATCTTCGCCCCCATGACAAAATTGCTCGACGGAAAAGTAGCCCTGATTACGGGCGCATCCAAAGGAATCGGCCGCGCCATTGCGGTACATTTTGCCCAGCTTGGGGCGCAAGTGGCTTTCACTTACCTCTCTAGCGTGGAGAAAGGCCAGCAACTCGAACAAGAACTGGCTGCTCACGGCACTAAAGTGAAGGGATACCGCTCCGATGCCTCCGTGTATGCGGAAGCCGAAAAGCTGGTGGAGGACGTGCTAGCAGATTTCAGCAAGCTGGATATTCTGGTCAACAATGCCGGTATTACGCAAGATGGCCTACTGATGCGCATGAGCGAGCAACAGTGGGACCAGGTAATTGCGGTGAACCTGAAGTCGGTGTTCAACCTCACCAAAGCGGCCACCAAGCCCATGATGCGCGCCAAAGCGGGTAGCATCATCAACATGACGTCGGTGGTCGGCATCAAAGGCAACGCTGGCCAGGCCAACTACGCGGCTTCGAAATCAGGCATCATTGGCTTCACGAAGTCGGTGGCCCTGGAGCTAGGCTCGCGCAACATCCGTTGCAACGCCATTGCCCCTGGTTTCATTGAAACCGAAATGACCGATGCCCTCGACCAGAAGCAAGTGGACGAGTGGCGCAAGGCTATTCCGCTGCGCCGCGGCGGTTCACCCGAAGACGTAGCCAAAGCCACCGCTTTCCTCGCCTCCGACGATTCCAGCTACATCACCGGCCAAGTATTGCAGGTTGATGGCGGCATGCTGACCTAAGCAAATCTGTTGGTTGCAGAGGCATTAAATAACATAGAAAGGCCGTCATGCTGTGGAAGCATGACGGCCTTTTACTTATGCCAACTATCTATTCCGTCAACTTGAAGGAGGCGGTTTGTACGTCGCGGGAGTTGCCACCGACGAATACTTGGAAGTCGCCGGGCTCGGATACGAACTTGAGGTCGGTGTTGTAGAACTTCAGGTCGTCGGGGGTTAGCTGGAAGGTAAGGGTGCGGCTCTCCCCTTTTTTCAGCATCACTTTTTGGAAACCTTTCAACTCTTTTACCGGGCGCGAGATGGAGCCAACCATGTCGCGGATATAGAGTTGGGCTACTTCTTCGCCGTCGTAGTTGCCGGTGTTTTGCACAGTCACTTTCACATCGAGGGTGGCGTTGGGGCTTAGGGTGGTAGTGCTGAGTTCGGGCTTGCCGTAGGTGAAGGTGGTGTAGCTTAGGCCATACCCGAACGGGTAGAGCGGGTCGTTGCTAACGTCCATGTAGCGCGACTTGTACTTGTCGAGCGCCACACCGGCGTAGGGGCGGCCAGTGTTTTTGTGGTTGTAGTAGAGGGGTACCTGCCCCACCGTTTGGGGGAAAGTAGCCGTGATTTTGCCAGCCGGGTTGTAGTTGCCGAACAGCACATCAGCAATGGCGTTGCCGGCTTGGGAACCCGCAAACCAGGTTTCCAGGATGGCATCGGCGTTTTTGTCTTCCCAGCTTAGCGTGAGCGGCCGGCCGTTCATGAGCACGAGCACCAGCGGCTTGCCAGTTTTCTTTAGTGCTTTAAGCAACTCCAGTTGCTGGCCCGGCAGACCAATATCGGCGCGGCTGGCAGCTTCGCCCGTCATGCCCTGCGACTCGCCTACTACGGCCACCACTACGTCGGCGCCTTGGGCGACCTGCATGGCTTCCTGAATCATAGCCTCTGGGGTGCGTTTGTCGATGTTTAGCTCGCCGCCGTGGGCATTGAGGCGGGCTATCATCTGCTCGTCGTCGGTGACGTTAGCGCCTTGAGCGTACACCACTTTCACGGCGCTGCCGGCCACATTCTTCAAGCCCTGCTCCACCGAAACGGCTTGTTTCCAGTCGCCGGCGCCGCTCCAGTTGCCAATCATGTCGCGCTGGCGGTTGGCTAGCGGCCCGATCAGGGCAATGGTTCCCGACTTCTTGAGAGGCAGCGTGTTCTTATCGTTTTTGAGCAGTACGAGGCTCTTCCGGCTGATGTCGCGGGCATCGGCAATGAACTGCTTGTTCATCATGGTGGCCTTCGCGCGCTTGTCGGTCACGGCGCGGTACGGATCTTTGAACAGGCCCAGGATGTATTTGGCTTCTAGCACGCGGCGGCAGGCCACATCAATCTGCTCTTGCTTCACGGTGCCGTCTTTCAGGTTTTGCGCCAAGTTCTTCAGGAAGATTTCGCCCACCATGTCTTGGTCGATACCGGCATTGAGGGCCAGCGCCGACACCTGCGCATCGTTGCCCATGCCGTGCGCCGTCATTTCGTTGATGGCGGTGTAGTCGGTGGCCACGAAGCCTTTGAAACCCCACTGCCCACGCAGCAAGTCGGTCATCAGCCACTTGTTAGCGGTGGCGGGGATGCCGTTGATGTCGTTGAACGAACTCATAACCGAACCCACGCCCGCGTCGATGGCAGCTTTGTAGGGCGGCAGATACTCGTTGTACATGCGCACCAGGCTCATGTCGGTGGTGTTGTAGTCGCGGCCGGCTTCGGCGGCGCCGTAGAGGGCAAAGTGCTTGAGGCAGGCCATGACGCTGGTGAGCTTGCTCATGTCGGTGCCTTGGTAGCCGCGCACCATTACGCGGGCAATTTGGGCACCGAGGTATGGATCTTCGCCCCCACCTTCGGCAATGCGGCCCCACCGTGGGTCGCGGGCAATGTCCACCATCGGCGAATACACCCAGTTGATGCCATCGGCGGCAGCTTCTTCGGCGGCAATGCGGGCACTGCGCTCAATGGCTGTCAGGTCCCAGGAGGCGGCCACTCCCAACGGAATCGGGAAGATGGTGCGGTGGCCGTGGATGACGTCGTAGCCGAAAATCAGCGGAATGTGGAGGCGCGATTCTTTCACGGCCAACTCTTGCAGCTTGCGCGCCGCTACGGGCGTATAGGTGTTGAGCACGGCCCCTACGTTGCCCTTCCGAATGTTGGCGTCCACATCTTTACTCACCACTGGCCCCGTCACGTCGAAGCCTACTGATACTAGGTTTAGCTGCCCGATTTTCTCTTCCAGGGTCATCTTCTGCATCAAATCCGCAACGAACTTACTCATCTTGGGGTCATCGGCAGCTGCCGTGGCGGCAGTGGCAGTTAAGGTGGTTTTTTGGGCTTGTAGCTGTGGGGTCAGCGAGAGGCCAAGCGAAAGCAGCAAAGCGATTCGGAAGGTACTTTTCATGTGGGAATGAAGGGCTATGAGTAGGATGGTGAGGTGAGCGAATGCGAAAGTAGAGGGTTGTGCTTTATCTAGCTTCTGCTTATCGAAGCATCGCGCGTGCTAACGTCAGATCAAGCATGACTTCGTTATGGTTTACTGTGCGGCACGTGTACTCTCCTATTTCGCTGTCACGACGGGAATACGGGAGGAAACGCCGTTTTCGTTGATGGCTTCTATGGTGAAATAGTAGGGCTGGTCTTTGTCCATGCCTTTGAAGTAGTAGTCGTTTTGGCCGTGCACCATAATGCAGTTGTAGAGCTTGTCGGGGCTGATGCCGACGTGGATGTTGTAGGCATACGCGTTGTCGGTGGGCGTCCATTTCAGCCAGGCGCTGCGCTTGTCCTTCTCGGTTCGGAGCACCACGAATCCCTTCACCAAATCGGGTACAGAGCCACTTCCCCGCCCGAACACGCGCAGGCCGCTGATGGCAAACTTGCCAGTGGGCATGTGCACATTTTCCAGCTTGAGGTAGCGGGTACGGACCGGCTCGGCTAGCTCGATGTAGTCGTGGGGTACGTCGGTTTTGTTGGCGCTTTTATCGACCAGCATTTTCCACTTCTTGCCGTCCAGGGAGTGCCAGAGCTTGTATTGATGATAGATGTTCAACTGCTTGCCGAGAAACTGCGCATCCTGGTCGGCGTAGTTTATTTGGATGGCGTGCACGGTGTTGAGGCCACCTAAATCGGTTTGCAGATACTCCCCTTTGTTGCCCGTGGCCGCGCTCCAATACGTTCGGATGCTCTCATCAACCGCGTAGTTGGGCAGGTAGCTGCCCAGCGTGGAAGATACTTGCACCGGCTTCTGGTAGTTGAGCAGCATCCAGCCCGCGAAACGACTCTTCAAATGATCCTCGGAACTGGTGGGCAAATAGTGCGGATAGTCGCCGAAGGTGGTATTGCTGTAGAGTACGCCGTCTTTGTCGAAGCCGGCGGGCCACAAGCCGAGCCGCCGCTCGAAGTTGTTTTTCACTGATACCACCATCGTAGACAGATGCCACCAGTTGCCGTAGGTGTCTTGGAAGGTGTTGCCGTGACCGGCCCCGCGAGCAAAGCCGCCAGGCTTATAGGCAAACGGGTTGTGCGGCTGCGGCTTGAAAGGACCCAGCGGTTTGTCACTCACTTGCACGCCGTCGGCGTAGCCGCTGAATTCGGTGCCGGGCGCGCCATATTGGAGGTAGTATTGCCCGTTGTACTTGTTCATCCAGGCGCCTTCCATGAACGGGTCGAGGAAAGTATTGTCGAGGTACTCGCCGAAACGCTGCCAGCCGAATTGCTTGTCGTTTAGGCCGAACATCTCTTTCCGCTCCCCAATTGGCTGGAAAGTTTTGCGGCTGATTTGCTGCCCATAGAGCGGATATACGTTGCTGCTGCCCCAATACAGGTACAGCTTGCCATCAGTATCCAGAAAAAAATCCGGGTCCCAGGCGCCAATCTGGAACGGGTCGACGGCGGGCTTCCACTCGTTGGCTTTGGGATTGGTGCTCATCCAGATGGGAAAGTTTTTTTCCTGCGTGGAGCCATACACGAGCAGGGTATCCCCGAGCACGAACACTGCTGGCGCGCACAAATCGTCATACACCTTGTGCTCGGGCCGCAGAAAGGAGCGCGAAATAAACTTCCAGTTGTAGAGGTCGGGGCTGTGCCAGTAGCCCCACTGGTTGGTCGAGAACAGGTAATACTCGCCCTTGTAGAGCGTGATAACCGGGTCGGCGGTAGCGCGGTGCTTGCCGGCTTCAGCGAAGTTCGGGATGGGCGTGTAGCCGTAATCTAGGTTCAGCGGATTGCAGTACGTGCGCTGGCCAGGGCTAGAGGTGGGTTGCGCCTGCGCGGCCAGGCTTAGCAGAAGTAGCCAAATAAGGCACCCCACCCCCCGGATGAAGCTTTTCATTCTGATTTCTTGATCTGCGGGCTTTCGAAACCGAGCTTGGTGAGGCCACGCTGCACGTCGGGGCTGCTCATGAAAAGCTTCCAGAGCAAACCGGTCCGGTGGTTTTCTATCATGCCCACAATGGGCCCTTGGTCGATGGCGAGGTGCGACTTGGCGTACCAATTATGGTGCTCACTGAAGCCATCGACGAAACCGTATTCGCTCCAAATGTTGTCGCCGAGGTCGTTGTAGAAGTGCTTGAGGGCAGCCATCGACTCGGCGGGCGCGTAGGGCATGGCGGAGAGGGCGGCCGTGGGCGAAATTACGCCGAGGTCTTCGCTAGGCGAGTGGGCGGCGTAGCCTTTATAGCTGTCGGAGGCGGTGAGGCCCCAGCTGTTGGGACCGTAGCCTTTGTACTTCTTGGGGTTATCGACGCAGTAGGCGTAGTTGATGCGGGTGTGCGCCTGGTTTTGCTGCATGTAGTCGGCGTACTGATCTTTGAGGCCACGGGGGTCGAGGCCGAGGAAGGTGTAGTGCGAGAAGAACAGCGGGCCGCCGTAATCGAAGCCCAGGGGCAGTTTGGTTTTATAGAACTCCTTGCCATTGCGGAAGTAGTCGCCGGTGGCCCAGCCTTGGTCGTACACCTTCTTGTCGATGGCGTATTTGGGCGAGGACGCGGCCAGCACGTAGGTGATCAGACACTCGTTCCAACCGTGAATCTGGTGGTTCATGCTCCAGCCATTATTGGGGCTCCAGTGCCAGTATAGCACGTTTTGGTTGCCTTGGGTGTGCCAGTTCCACTCTACTCCTTCCCACATCCAGAGAATGTGGTTGCGTAGCTCCTGCTCTGTTTTGGTTTCCTGCGTGAAGTATTGGCGGGCACAAATCAAGCCTTCAAACAGAAACGACGTTTCCACCAAGTCTCCCCCATCGTCCTTCTGGCTGAACCGGATGACCTTACCGGTTTCCCCATTCAACCAATGTGGAAATACGCCGTGAAATGAATCCGATTTTTCTAGAAACTTCACGATTTTCAGGATGCGCGTGGCGGCCTGCTCCCGCGTAATCCACTTGCGGTCCGCGGCCACGATGATGGCCATGATGCCGAAGCCCGTGCCACCGGTCGTCACCACCTCGTTGCCGTACTCGTAGGCCACGTTGCTCCGCTCGCGCGCCATACCCGACACGGGGTGCCCGAAGTCCCAGAAGTAGCGGAACGTTTGCCGCTGCACTTGGTCGAGTAGTTGCTCGTCGGTTAGGTTGCGGGGCCGCTGCCGCGGGTCGAATTTGGTGGTTGATGCTTTTTTCGGCGCTGGCTTCTGCTGCGCGCAGAGCAAGCCAGGCAGCAACAAGCACAGGAAAATGAGAATTTTTGTGTTCATAGAGTAGTGCGTGCAACAGTGTAGCCAGAGCTAAAAAGCTAGCGCCCCTCCCAGTGTTGCTGCAAACAGGGAGGGGTTAGCCTCAGGTCGAGCATTGCTCTTTTAATAGCCGGGATTCTGCGTGAGTTGGCCGCCGCTGAGGTCAATTTGTGGCTGCGGGATGGGGTACAACTCGTTTTTGCCTTTCACGAAGGTTTTGCCTTGGGCGGCGAAAATGGGCACGATACGACCGGGCTGCACACTTTCCTGGCGTACTAGGTCAAAGAACCGGTCTTGCTCTAGAGCTAGCTCCACGCGGCGCTCCTGCCAGATTTGCGTGAGCGTAGGAGCTGTGATGCCCGCTAGGCCGGCGCGGGTGCGCACCAGGTTCAGGCTGGTAGCAGCGGCGCCGGCGTTGCCGGTTTGCAGGGCGGCTTCGGCGTTGATGAGCAGCACGTCGGCGTAGCGCAAGATCCGGACGTTCTTGGGCAGGTAGTCGTTGTTGCCGCAGTTGGCTTCGCGGGTGCGGCTGTGGTAAGCCTTGTAGCTGTAGCGCAAGCCTTCCACCGAGTCTTTGCTCGGAATCCGGAAACCGTCCCAAAGCACGGTGCCGGTGGACCGCTGACCAGCCGGAGCCGTTGGGTTGATGAAGATAATAGAGCCGGCCCGGCGCACGTCGTTAGCTTCGTAGGCATTGGCCAGGTCCTGCGTGGGCGTGTTGAAACCGAAGCCCAAGTCAGCCCAGCCGCCACGCCCGCCGGAGCGGGGCCCCTGGCTGACGGTGTAAATGCTGACCGCTGAGTTGTTGCAGGCCGCGTTAATCCCCGTTTGCACTTCGAAGATGGATTCCGAGCTGTTCGCGCCCGGCGTGCGCCACACGTCGGCGTACGTCGGATACAGCGCGTAGGCCCCCGACCGGACCTGGATGATTTCGTTGGTTAGGGCGTAGGCTTGCTGATAGTTTTTCTGATACAAATACACCTTGGCCAGCATAGCCTGCGCGGCGGCCTTGGTGGCCCGGCCTGGTTGCGTGGCAGCTTTCAGCGCCAGATTATCTGCCGCAAACTGCAAGTCACTCACAACAAGTTGGTATATCTGCTCGGCGGTGGCGCGGCGCTGAAACTCCGGGTTGTTGATTTCCGAAGTAGCGGGCACCCGGTCGAGCAGAGGCACGCCGCCGTAGAGGCGCACCAGGTTGAAATAGAAGTACGCGCGCAGGAAGCGCACCTCGCCTAGCAACTGGTTTTTGGTGGCCTCCGGGGCGGGGCTCAGCGGAATCTTGTCGAGAGCCTGGTTGGCGCGCGATATGGCCTGAAAGTGCCCGTTCCAGACATTATTGATGACGCTATTGGTGGATGTCAGCGTGAAGTTGTCCACGGCGGCGGCATCAGCGTAGTCGTTGGGCGTACTGCCTTTGTCGGCGTCGTCGGAGGCAATATCGGTCAGGATGATGAACTGGAAGCTGTGCACGTCGGGACCGAAACCGCCGAGGTACAACACGTTGTACACGCCATCAACCAGTTTTTGAGCGGCGGTGGGGTCGGTCCGGATGGCGTCTTCGCTGAGCTGGCCCTGCGGGGCCACGTCGAGGTAGTCGTTGCAGCCGCTAACCAGCGCCAAAGTGAGTGCCAAAGCCGCCGTGCCGGTACGGCGCGAGAAAGAGGTGGGAAGTTGGAAAGACATCGGCGTAGCTTATTTGAAGTTGACATTCAGGCCCAGCGTAATCACGCGGCTGATGGGATAAGAAGTGGCTTCGATGCCCGAATCGAGCGGACCACCCGCCAGTTCCGGCGTGAAGCCGCTGTAGTTGGTGATGGTGAACAGATTTTGGGCCGAGGCAAACACCCGCAACGAACTCAACCGGAACCGCTCCAGCGCCGTGCCCGGCACCGTGTAGCCCACCACTAAGTTGGTTAGCCGCATAAAATCACCCGATTCCAGAAAGTAAGTGGAGTTGGGCAAACTGCTCGGAATAGACCGTGGGTTGGTGTTGGAAGGGTTAGCGGCCGTCCACCGGTCGTTGGCGAAATCGGCTTCCACGTTGTCGGTGCCGGTGGTGCGCAGCTGCTTTTTGGCGTTGTATACCTTGTTGTTGAGGTTGCCCGACAGCACCAACGAGAAGTCTACGTTCCGGAAGTTCAACCCGCCATTGATGCCGTAGTAGATAGGCGGCTGGTACGAGCCGAAATACGAGCGGTCCAGCAAGTCAATCACATTGTCGCCGTTGGTGTCGGCGTACTTCAGGTCGCCGATTTGCGGGGTGCCGAAGGTGGAGCGCGGCGAACTGGCAATTTCATCGGCCGTTTGGTACACGCCAATGGCATCGAGAAGGTAGAAGCTACCGGCGGCCACGCCGTTGTCGGAGCGCGTGACGAGGTTGGTGCCGCCGAACAGGGCCTGGCCGCCGTTCAGGTTGGCAATGCGGTTCCTGTTAAAGGTGGCATTCACCCCGAAGTTGTAGCTCCAATCGTTACTGCCTCCGAGGCTGGCGCGCCAGTTCAAGCCCGCTTCAATCCCTTTGTTGGTGATGTCGGCGGCGTTGGTGATGTACTGGTTGTCGGGGTCGCCGAGGATGCCGGGGATGGTAACCGGAATCAGGGCGTCGGAAGTGGTTTTGTCGTAGTAGGTTACTTCACCGGTCAGGCGGTTGTCGAGCAAGCCAAACTCCACGGCCACGTCGTACTCGGTGGTGGTTTCCCAGCGCACGTTCTGGTCCTTGAGCTGCGTGATGGTCGCCCCGAGCACCGGCTGGTCATTGATGACGTAGGGAATGTTGGAATTGGCCGTTACCACGTACGAGTTGGCCGGAATCTGGTCGTTGCCGAGTTGCCCGAAGCTGGCGCGTAGCTTGAAGAAGTTCAGCACGCCGTTGTCTTGCAGAAAGGCTTCGTCGGAAACCACCCAGCCCAAGCCTACCGAAGGGAAAAAGCCGTTGCGGCGGTCCTGGTTGAACTTCGACGTCGCGTCACGCCGCAGGTTGGTCGTGAACAGGTACCGGTCCTTGAACGTGTAGTTGACGCGCCCCAAGAACGAAATGCGGCGGTCCTTGGCCGGCAAAAACGGGTCGGGGTCGAGCGGGTCAACGAAGCCGTTGACGGCCGTATTCGGGTCGCCGGCGTTCAGATACCACTGATTCGGGTCGGCGGGCACATCCCGGCGCGAAGCCGAGAAGGGCGTAAACTGGCCTTCTTCCACCACCTGCCCCACCAGCACGGTCAGGTTGTGCTGGTCGTTGAAGGTTTGCTGAAACGTGGCCGTGTTTTCCCAGAGGTAGCGGTAGGTATCGTTTTTCGTGATGTTGAGGTTGCTGCGCTGGTTGCGCTGGTTGCCGCCCGTGGTCAGGAAGGTGTTCTGGTCGTTGAGGTATTGGTAGTCGTACACGCGGCGGTTCAGCGCGTTCAAATCCACGTTGATAGCCGAGCGGAAAGTCAGCCACGTTACGGGCTTCACGTCAATACCCACGTTGCCTTGCAAGCGGTTTTCAAGCAGCTTGTTGTCGTTCTTCTCGATATCGAGCACCGGGTTGCCCACGTTGCCGAAAGCCGAAGTGTTGCCGTACAAGTCGCCCACCTTGGCCAGAATAATCGGCGCCGCCCGGTAGGCATTGCCGTAAGCCGTCCCGATGTTCACGTCGCGCGCATCAGCATGGCTAAACGAGGCCTGCGAGCTGATCGTCACCTTGTCGGACAGGTCGAACGCCGTGTTGGAGCGGACGGTGAGGCGCTGAAACTTGTTGTTGATGACGATGCCATCATCCTGTAGCAGATTGCCCGAGAAGTAGTAACGAACATTCTCACTAGCACCAGAAACGGCCAGATTGTGGTTCTGGTAGGTGCTGCGGCGCAGAATCTCGTCGTACCAATCGGTAGTACCCGAGAAGTCGGGAATGGTGGTAGTCGGCGACGTGTCGCGGAGGTAGCTCACGTATTGGTCGGCGCTGGCCATGTCCACGAGGCGGGCGGCCTGCTTGAAGCCGCCGGTGGCGCTGTAGCTCAGAATCGGCTTGCCGAGCTTGCCTTTCTTGGTGGTGATGATGATAACGCCGTTGGCCCCGCGCACCCCGTAAATAGCCGCCGCCGAGGCATCCTTCAGCACGTCGATGGTTTCGATGTCGGCGTTGCTTAGGTTGCGGATATCGGTGGTTTGCACGCCGTCCACCACGTAGAGCGGGTTGGCGCCGGCCAGCAACGTGCCCGTGCCCCGGATGCGCACCGTGGGCTGCGAGTTAGGCGCGCCGTTGGTGGTGATTTGCACGCCGGCAATCTTGCCCTGCAAGGCTTGGGTGGGCGTTTGCACCGGCTGATTCACAATTTCGTCGCCTTCCACGCGGGCTACGGCCCCGGTCAGGTCGCGCTTACTTTGCGTGCCGTACCCCACTACCACTACCTCACTCAGCGCCTTGCTGTCGGGCGCCATGGTGAGGTCGACGGTGGTGCGGCCCCCGATGGCCACTTCCTGCGCGGTGTAGCCCACAAACGAAAACACCAGGGTGCCATTGTCGGGGGCGGTGAGGGTGTAGGTGCCGTCGGGGCCGGTTTGGGTGCCGTTGGAAGTGCCTTTCACTACCACGTTCACGCCGGGCAAGCCCGAGCCGGTTTCGTCGAGCACCCGGCCGGTTACGTTGATATCGGCGGTGGTAAGTGGCTTAAGAATGATGTCGTCTTCTACAGCCTCGTACTTGATGTGCAACGGGTCGAGCAGCTTGTGTAGCACATCGGCCAGCGGCTCATCGGTGGCCGTTATCGACACGCGCCGACTAGCGCCGATTAGCTGCTTGCTGTACTGAAACCGCACATCCGACTGGCTTTCAATCTTGTTCAGCACCGCGTACATGGGCTGGTTGCGGGTTTCGAGCGTAATGGGCTGCTCCAAGAAATCTTGGGCCTTGGAGGGGTGCGGCGAAGCCAAACTAACCGTGCTTAGCAGGGTAATGCCCAGCGTTTGGGCGAATACCACGCGCCGGAGGAAGCGGCCGGAAGGGGAATGGGGTAATAAGGGAATCATGCGAAAGTGGGAATTAAGTGGAGTCTCATGACGAGGCGAGAGTTTTTCGCGGTCTGCCAGCGCCCATCCCCCGAAACGACAGGTGACAACAGCACTGGCAGAAGGTGGCATGCGGGGCGGCTATCTACTCATAGGCAAGTGCAAGGAATTAGGTGGCAGCCCCGGATTAGCTACCCTGGCAGCCGGGACCGTGAAACAGGATTTGCGCATTCTCTTCTTCGTAGGAGGCGCCCAGCGTTTTGCAGAGCACATCGAGCTTGCCGTACAGCGACTTATTGCGCAGGGCCAGCGTTACGGTGCAACTCGCCAACGCCTTGTTGTCGAATACGATGTGCACACCGTAGGCTTTTTCCAGCGCCGTCAGCACTTCCGCCACGGGCCGGTCGTCGAACACAAACGACTGCGACGTCAACTGTACCGGCTGCGCCACCAACTCACGCTGCAACTGCTGGCGCCCAGGCGAGTATACCGCCTGCTGGTTGGGTAGCACCACAATGGCGGCGGGCAGGGCTTTGCTGGCTGAGGCGCTGGCCACGGGGCGCGGACTCACGCGCACGCGCCCCGTTTTCACTTCCACCACCGCCTCTTTCTGGCCTTGGTAGGCCTGCACCGTGAAGCTGGTGCCTAGTACGGTGGTCAGCATTTGGGTGGTGTACACCTGAAATGGACGCGCGGTATCGCGCTGCACTTTGAAAAAAGCTTTGCCCACCAAATACACCGGCCGTTGCTTCGCCCCAAACCGGCGAGGGTACTTCAACTGGCTGCCCGGCGAAAGCTGCACCCGGCTACTATCGGGCAGGGTAATGCTGACCACCCGCTGACTATGGTTAGGATACACCACCCATTGCGTAGCTGGTGTGGCCGTAGTGCCAACCACTTGCGGTTTAACTACCGGCCAGAATTGCCGGGCTCCTATCCCTAAGCCCAAGGCCAGCACGGCCGCTGCGGCCCACCGCGCAGCTGGCGCCGCCAACCACGCCCGATCTTCGGGATCTTCTTTTAGGTTGATAGTTTGTTCACTGATTCGGTTCCAGAGGGCGAGCCGAATGGCTTCCTGCTCTTGTGACGTTACGCGTAGTTCCTGCTCATCACCTAATGCCTGGTACCAATTCTCGACTAAGCGCTTTTCTTCCGCAGTGCAAGTTCCCTGCTGATAGCGCTGCAATACGTCCCGTAAATCTGCCTTATCCATATAGTATCGTATAGTTGTTTGAATCACAGGACGAGGCTTCTATCCCTATAGTCGGCCAACTGCGCTTGCACCCTAGCCTATTGTGAAAATATTTCGCAAAAAAGCCCAACTATCGGGCGGCAGTTGGGCTTCTGAGCCTTTCAGAACATATTTGGTTTAGCACCAGAACGATGTAGAGACGCGACACTTCGCGTCTCGGCGTTGCTGACGTTGTTCAAGCCACATGGATTAGGTCGTTCAACGAGGAGACGCGAAGTGTCGCGTCTCTACATCGTTCTGGTGGCATACACTATGCAGTGTAGCGCTGCATGCCGTTCGCGCTACTGGCGTGGCAAATGCTACCAGAGGTACACTAGCAGCACGGCAATAAAGTCGCGCAGGCTAACGCGGAGCAGCTTTAGGGCGCGCGTGAGGTGGTACTCCACGGTTTTGCGGGAGAGGTTGAGTTGGCCGGCGATTTCGGGTACCGATTGGTGTTCGAATCGGCTCATCAGAAATACTTGCCGCGTGTGTTCTGGCAGATGCGTCAAGCTGGCTTCCAAAGCGCCCGATAAGTCGTGGGCGGCAATGGTGTCTTCGGTGCTGTGGTCGGGCTCCGGCAGATGGGCGCGGCTGTAG
Organism: uncultured Hymenobacter sp.; assembly: GCF_964242765.1. NCBI lineage: Bacteria > Pseudomonadati > Bacteroidota > Cytophagia > Cytophagales > Hymenobacteraceae > Hymenobacter > uncultured Hymenobacter sp. The sequence continues at coordinate 99,870 of NZ_CAXTBM010000010.1, read as the reverse complement.
TGCAGGTAGCCGGTTTCCGAGAGGCGCAGCTTAATCAGGTCGATGATGCGGTAGCGGACGGCCGTGAACAGGTAGCTTTTGAGGCACTGAATGTGGTTGGTTTGGCGCTTGTGCCAGAGCGAGGTAAATACGTCTTGCACCACTTCTTCGGCGGCTTCCCGCGAGTTGAGCTTGCGGTACGCCACGCACAGCAGCTGATACCAGTACCGCTCGTACACTTCGGCAAAGGCCCGCGTATCGCCCTCACTCAGGGCGCGCACCAGAGCTTGATCATCCCACGCGCTGCGGGGCACGAGCAGCCTTACCTTTAACCGCGGGGCGCGCGCCATGGGATAAAGCCAATTAACAAACAGCAACCATTCGGACTTGGGGGCATGTCTTGCAGGCAACAAAGGTGGGCGGAGAGCCTAGACAACTGGAAACGAATGCCAACTTCAACGATCCTCCCACGGCCGGGTTCTATCCGGGAGGTACTACAGCCTGTTGTTTAGGCATTGAATATAAAAACAACTGACAAATGTTCTATACGTTGTTCAGCTTACGAAGGACATTAGCTGAGCGATACAGCTAACTACTGATGAATATTTGTTGAAAGGACACCAGCAGAATCTGTTGACCGTCCTGCTTCGATAAGCGGATGCCAGATGAAGCAGGACGGCCTTTAGTTTGCTGTCTACACTCCCTACTGCCGCCGAATAAACGACTTGCCACTGAACTGTTGTTGAAAGCAATCCGTGGATAGGTTCAGTCGAAAGGCGTGCGCTACGTCAAGTTAGGGTACCTTTGCAGAGGCCTTCGCCGGAAAATCGGCTTTTTCAAACAACAACAAAGAACTTGGGGTTGTCAGGCTTCGGTCAGGAAACCTCGTAGCTCAACACGTACCCGTCGCGCCATTTCAAGCGCAGCCAAGCTTTTCATGAAATCAAAACTTGCACTGGTTCCCCTCACATTGGGCGGGTTCGGCATCGGCATGACGGAATTCGTCATGATGGGCATTCTGCCCGATATAGCTAGCGCTATGCGCATCACCATTCCCGAGGCGGGGCACTTTATTTCGGCGTATGCGCTGGGGGTAGTAGTGGGCGCGCCGTTGTTGGTGGCCCTCACGGGCAAGCTTGCACCCAAGAAGATTCTGGCCTTACTGATGGGCTTGTTTGCTGTCGGTAACGGACTTTCCGTGTTGGCTCCCAACTACGAGCTTATGGTCTTGACCCGGTTTATTTCCGGCTTGCCGCACGGTGCCTTCTTTGGGGTGGGTGCGGTGGTGGCGGGCCGCTTGGCCGAGCCGGGCAAGGAAGCGCAGGCAATATCCATCATGTTTGCGGGCCTCACCATTGCCAACATCATCGGCGTGCCCATTGGCACTTATTTGGGGCATACCTACAGCTGGCGGATTCCTTTCGTGCTGATTGTGGTGGTGGCCCTGCTTACAGTGCTGAGCGTGTGGCGCTGGCTGCCCAACCTGCCCGCCAAGGAAAGCAACCTGCGGCAAGAGTTTCAGGCCTTTACCCACTTAGAGCCCTGGATGATTATTGGCATTACCATCCTCGGCAACGGAGGGTTTTTTGCGTGGTTCAGCTACATCGTGCCGTTGTTTACGGAGGTATCGGGCTTCAGCAACAACGCCGTTACCTTCCTGATGGTGCTGGCGGGCGTGGGCATGGCCCTGGGCAACATTCTGGGCGGTTGGCTTACCGACCGTATGTCGCCGCTCCGGGCTACCACGTGGCTGTTGCTGGCTATGGCCACCTCCTTGCTCGTAATTCCGGTTGCGGCGCACTACCAGATTCCTACCATCCTGATAACCATGCTGACGGGCGCTCTGGCTTTCTCGACGGCGGCCCCCATCCAAATGCTAATGATTCGGTCGGCGAAGGGCTCGGAAATGCTAGCTTCTTCGCTCAGCCAATCGGGCTTCAATACTGGCAACGCGCTGGGCGCTTACTTGGGCGGGCTGCCCATTGCGGCCGGCCTGGGCTACACCTCACCCGAATGGATAGGGGCGGCGCTGGTTGCGGGCGGCATCTTGTTTTGCATAGCACTGGTGGCCAGGCGGCGGAAGAAGGTCCAGCTTGAATTGGCATTGCGGTAGGTCGTGCTGAGCGTTTGGGGCGCCGGTAGCAAAGCGCCTATCTTTAGCCAGCAGCCTCACTTGTTTGGGCTGACGCCTACTCATGAAGCTTACATTTCTACTGTTTCTAGTACTGCTGCTGGCTTTGGCTACATTGGCGTATCCGCGCCTGCAACACCGCCTCACCCGCTACCAGCAGGCCCGCCACGCCGAAACTGCTGTAGCAATTCTTGCACCCAAGCTTCACGACGGGGACCTGATTTTTCAGACGTCCACCTCCGCTCAAAGTCGGGCCATTCAACTTGCCACCCATTCGCCCTACAGCCACTGCGGCATCTTGTTCAAGCGCAACGGGGAATGGCGCGTATTCGAGGCCGTACAGCCCGTAAGCGAAACCTCCCTTGCCGCCTGGACAGCGCGGGGCCAACGTGGCCGATTCGTAGTAAAGCGCCTGCGCGATGCCGAAACGGTTCTTACTCCTGCCGCCTTGCAACGGCTGCAGACCGCGGGTGAGCAATACCGTGGTAAGAGCTACGACCTCTACTTCGGCTGGTCCGACGACCGAATTTACTGCTCGGAGTTGCTCTGGAAAATGTACCAGCAGGCCACCGGCCGCCAAATCGGCCAACTTGAAACCCTCCGCGAATTCGACCTCAGCCACCCCGCCGTGCAAGCGAAGCTCAAGGAGCGCTACGGCAACCAGATTCCGCTCACGGAGAAGGTGATTTCGCCAGTGCGGATGTTGGAGAGCAAGGAGTTGGTGGAAGTGCGGTAAACGAAAAGCGCCGTCCTGCTTTCTTTCAAACCCGTATCTTCCCTCATGAACCCGATTGAAATAACGCAGTACATCGGCCTGAATCCCGAGGTTCGCTTTGGTAAGCCCGTAGTGAAAGGCACCCGCACTACGGTAGCAGAAGTGCTGGAGATGCTAGCCAACGGCATGAGGCCAGAGCAGATTCAGGAAGACTTTCCAGCCCTGGGGCCACCCCAAATCCGGGCGTGCCTGCTGTACGCGGCCTACAAGGAAAGCATCGTTCTAGTAGCCGCCTGACCTCATGCGTCTGCTGCTTGATGAGAATATTTCCTGGCGAGTAACAACCTACGCCCGCACTGCGAAGCTGTCCTGCACGTCCGGGACATTCAGCTTGCCAGTAGCCCCGATACCTCTATCTGGCGCTACGCCAAACAGCACAACTTCCATCTGCTAACGAAAGATGAAGACTTTATCCGGCTACTGCTCATCGAAGGATTTCCGCCCAAAGTCATAGCAATTATCAATGCGCAAGTGCCAGTGAAGGACTTAGCTGCTTTTCTGCTTGCTCACCTGGAACAGGTACGGGCTTTTCTGACTGAGCAGGAACCTTCGGAAATGCTGCTGTTACGCCTGCCGTAATTCCAGGCTACGCCAGTAACCTATTTGCCTTTGCAAGCGCAACTGGAAAACGCTACAGAAACCGAATTCCGCTGACGGAAAAGGTGATTTCAGCAGTGCGGATGTTTGAAAGCAAGGAGTTAGTGGAGATGCAGTGAACAGGTTTAGAACCTGTAAGAAATTACTCTTTTTCATTCCGAAAGATGAAGTCTATTCTCCATTAGCCATTTCTTAGCTTGCTCAACAACTACGTCTGCAATATCCTTTCCGTTAGCTTCAGGCCAATAATACTGATGTTCATTGCCGTAATCTAAATCGTCCCAAGCCCACCAGAGCAAGTAAAAATCATAAACGCAACTCTCGTAGTTATGATCCCGGCAGTATCTATATACCCTTGCCAAATTCTCCTTTACATCTTCACCTGTTGCAATCTTTTTGATGAAGTAACTGCTGTAGCTCAGTATCGCTTCCTCACCTTCTTTTATGTTTATGCCTAGGTCTTTCAAAGCCTCTTTCACGTAACTTATTGTCTCATAAAATAATGCAGGCTTCTTTAGTCCTGCCAATGTATAGAGAGCTTCCGATTCATAGCCAAGAACCATCATCTCTAATGCCCAATCAACAAAAATATCTGTCTTAAAATCAGGAATTTCTTTAAAAGCAACGACTTGACTTGTCAATTTGCTAGTCATATCTTTTGTAGTTGTGTGATTAACTGATGTTACTTACGCACGACTTGCGCTTACTTGCTGGAAAGGCACTTTACCAGCGCAGTGAAAGGGTATTTCCAGCGAGTCAGCACAGGCACTGCGTAACATCGGTGATTAAATGTAGGGACAGCTGCCAATTCTATATCCTCCCTCGCAACTCCCTAACTTAGCCCACGCCGCTCTTCAGTAGCGGCGGCTAAACTAAGGCACGCAACTCTACGGCCTGTTTTAGGGTTCTTGGTATTCTCACTCGCTATTCCTGTCTTTGATTTCCGTCGCTGCTTCTCCCTGGTTTATTCTGCTGTGCCTGGCTGCGGGCGCGGGCTATGCGGCTCTGTTGTACTCAGCGAAGGCCCCTTGGAGCAAGGCGCTCAACCTCGGGCTAGCCGCGCTGCGTTTTGTGGTGGTGAGCTTGTTGTGCTTTCTGCTGCTTTCGCCCTTCCTCAAAACGACCACCAACACCACCGAAAAGCCCACGCTAGTGCTGGCCGTCGACAACTCGCAGTCGGTGGGGCTGTTCACGCCGCCGGCCGTGCTCAGGCAAGCCAAAACGGGGCTGCAACAGCTCACCGAAACCCTGCGCGGCCGGGGCTTCAACGTGGAAACCCGCACGCTTGGCGCTGCTACCGCCCGCCCTGTGGCGCCCGACTCGGTGCAGTTCAACGCTGCTGCTACCAATCTGGATGAACTGCTCACTGGCGTCCGCGAGACGTATGAGGGCCGCAATTTGGCGGGGGTAGTGCTGGTGTCGGATGGTATTGTCAACCAAGGCCGCTCCCCTGCTTACTCGGAGTTCAACTTCCCAATCTATTCGGTGGCGGTGGGCGACACGCTGCCCAAGAAAGACCTGAACCTGCCCACGCTGAACTACAACCGAGTGGCGTTCAGCGGCAACAAGTTTCCAATTGAAGCCGAGGTGACGTATGATGGTTTTGCGGGCGGCACGGCGGTAGTACAATTGCGCGAGAATGGCCGGGTGCTGCAAACGCAGCGCGTCCGCCTACCGGCCGGCCAGCGGCGCACCAAAACCACATTTACCCTTGTGGCGCCCGCGCCCGGTAAGCGCCGTTACGAAGTGGTGGTTGCAACCCAACCCAGCGAGTTCACTACGCTCAACAACAGCAAGTTTGCCTACGTCGAAATTGTGAAAGGCAAGCTACGGGTGTTGCTAGCCGGCGCGGCCCCTCACCCCGATTTGAAAGCCTTACGCGCCGCCATTCAGCAGAACGACAACTTCGACCTCGTCACGTATTTGCCCGGCATCAGCCCATTGAAAAGCCAGGATTACGATGTGGCTATCCTGCACCAGCTACCAGCGCGGGACGGCGCGGGCGCGGAGGTGCTGGCGCAGGTGCGGAGCCGCCGGATTCCGGCCCTCTACATTTTGGGGGCACAATCGGACTTCAATGCCTACAACAGCGCCGGCGCGGGCCTGACGGTGCTACCCCGCGGCTCGCAAACCGACGAGGTAACGCCCGTGCTCAACCCCAGCTTTTCGCGGTTCACTTTCGAGGAAGACGCGCTACGCCGCTTCACTTCCTACCCACCCGCACCAGTTCCGTTCGGCGACATACGCCTGAGTGGTGGGGCTGAAGCAGCGTTGTTTCAGCAGGTAGGCCGCCTTCGCACGCAAAAGCCGCTGTTGGTATTCGGGGGCACCGCGGCGCAGCGCCAGGCTACGCTACTCACGGAAGGTAGCTGGCAGTGGCGCCTGCAGGAAGCCGTGGAGCACGATGACCGGCCCGATGCCTACGACCGGCTCATCGTCCGCACCCTGCAACTGCTCACCCAGAATGCCAACAAAAAGCGTCTCGACGTGTACCCCACGCAGGATGCTTTCAGTACCCAAGACGACGTAACCTTCGGTGCTGAGACCTACAACGCTATTTTCGAGCGCACCTACGGCCAGCAAATCACGCTCACGCTTACCGATGAGCAGCAGAAAACCCGCACCTTCAGCTACACTAATTCCGAAGACGGCGCGCCCCTGCACATTGGTACGCTGCCCGGCGGCTTTTACCGCTACGCCGCCCGTGCCAACCTCAACGGCCAACCTCAGCAAGACCGCGGCGAACTACTGATTCAGGAGCAGCAGCTAGAAGCCCTCGACGCCCGCGCCGACCATAATCTACTCTATCAACTCGCGCGCCGCAGCGGTTCCCGGCTCTATTATCCGCAGCAATTCACCCAGCTCACTCAGGACATCCTGAAAGCCGATTACAAGCCCGTCATCTATTCCCAAGAAGACTTAAAGGACCTCATCAACCTGAAGTGGCTGTTCTTCCTAATTCTGGCTCTGGTGACGGTGGAGTGGGCCACACGCAAGTATTCAGGCGGCGTGTAAGGCGAAGCGCCAGCAGTACGATACTACTGGTTCAGGTAAAGTAAAATCAACGCTGAAACGTCCTTGCTACTGAATTGCTTGCCGCTTCGGGAGGCTAAGGTAGCCGTGGCCTACATTGGAAAGCGAAGACAGGTACTGCATGTGCCAACCATCACAGCATACCTGAACGTGCAATAGGTAGGCGTACACGCATGAGAAAACCACTAAAACGCTTCCTTTTGACAACGAGCGGCATCATCGGCACTATTCTACTGGCAGCAGTGGCCTTCACAGGACTAAGCTCGGAGTTCGGCGGCAAGCCCACCAAGGCCGAGCGGCAGATTTACGCACAGTCGGGGCATTATCAGGACGGTGAGTTTGTAAATCTAGTGCCTACTTCCGTCTCGACTGGCGGCAGCTTCGCGGCCACCATGTGGAAGTTTATTTTTCACAAAGACCCGCACGCCACGCCAACTGGGCCGTTGCCTATGCAGCAACTGGACTCGCTTGGCATCACGCGCAAAACGCCAGACCTCGTGCGCGTAACGTGGTTTGGGCACTCGGCTAGCTTGGTGGAACTAGCCGGGAAAAATATCTTGCTCGACCCCATGCTGAGCGTCGACCTGGGGCCTAGCGCCTGGCTGACGCCTGCTCGCTACAATTCCATCCTGCCCATCAGCCCCGAGCAACTGCCGGCCATCGACGCCGTGTTGATTTCACATGACCACTACGACCACCTCGACTACCAAACCATCCGGCGTCTCAAAAGCAAAGTTGCTCGTTTCTACGTGCCGTTGGGCATTGGTCCGCACCTACGAGCGTGGGGCGTGGCCCCGGAGCGCATCACGGAAATGAACTGGGGCGACGAAGCGCAAGTGGACGGCCTAACGGTGGTGTGCACGCCCAGCCGCCACTTTTCGGGCCGCGGCCTGACCAACCGCAATTCCACACTGTGGAGCTCCTGGGTGCTTAAGTCCAGCACGAAACGCATCTTTTACAGCGGCGACGGGGGCTACGGCCCCCATTTTAAAGCCATTGGCGCCACCTATGGCCCCTTCGACCTCGCTTTGATGGAATGCGGCCAATACAATGAAGATTGGGCCGAGATTCATATGATGCCCGAGCAAAGCGTGCAGGCGGCTGTTGATGTGCGTGGGAAGGTGATGCTGCCAGTTCATTGGGCCGCCTTCACCGAAGCCAACCACGCCTGGACCGACCCCATCGAACGGGCCACCGCCGCGGCTATGCGTCTGCATTTGCCACTCACCACACCCCAGCTTGGCGAGTTGGTTACGTTGGGCACTACCCCGCTTCCTAGCTTGCCGTGGTGGCGCGGGGTGCGTGGAAAGTAGTGAAAGGCCCAAAAGGCGCGTAACTTTGCGTTATGCGTTACATTCTGGTCAACAAACCCTACGAAGTCCTCACTCAATTCACCGACGAGCAAGGCCGTGCCACGCTCAAGGACTTTGTAGCCATTCCGAACATTTACCCCGTCGGGCGGCTGGATTTCGATTCCGAAGGCCTCGTGCTGCTCACCGACGACAAGCAGCTCCAGCATCGCCTTTCCGAACCTCGCTTTAAAGTAGCCAAGACCTACTGGGTGCAGGTAGAAGGCATTCCGACCGAAGAAGCGTTGGAGACGCTGCGCCGCGGCGTGGACATCAAAAGCGGCTTTACCTCCCCCGCCGAAGCCCGCTTGTTGCCCAACGACACCGAGCTGTGGCCCCGTAGCAAGCCCGTTCGCTTTCGGGCCAACATCCCTACCAGTTGGATTGAAATCACAATTTCGCAGGGCATGAACCGGCAGGTGCGCAAGATGACGGCGGCCGTAGGCTTCCCGACGCTGCGGCTAGTCCGCGTGGGCATTGCCGAGCTGCGCGCGGAAGACCTGGCGCCCGGCAAATGGCGCGAGCTAACCGACCAGGAAGTACAGGCCCTGAAAGAAGATATGGCGGCCCAAACAGCGGCAGCCGGCACCTTCAAAACGCCTGGCAAGGCTGAAACCTTCTGGCCGGGGGGCGTCCGTCCGGCTGGCGCCAAGCCGGCCCAGAATAGCGCTGGGGGCTACAGCCGAGGCGGTTTTGGGGGAGCAGGCAACCCGAAAGCAATTGATGGTGATGGCCGTTCGGCAGGGAGCCGGGGCTCGGGCCGCAACAGCGGGGGCACTTTCAAGGCAAAGCCTACGGGTGGCAAGGCAGGTGGTGGCAAAGCAACCCCTGGCAAAACCGGCAGCAAGCCCGGTCCTAAATCGGCAGGGCGCGGCAGTACTGGTCCGGCCGGGCGGGGCGGGGCCGGCCGTAAGCCGGGTGCCACCGGCAGCAGCCGTAACGGGCGCGGCTAATGGCCAGAACTTCTTCGCGCAAACCCCAGCGCCTCCGGCAACTGCTTTTGCTGGCGGTGCTGGGGTTGGTAGTTGTTAATGCAGTAGCGTTTTTTCATGCCTGGCGCTTCACGCATTTCACCGCCGAAGCCGGCCCCCACACCGATAACCCCGAGCACCTTACGCCGCTGCAAAAATTTGGCGTTTTGCTTACGGGCCTCAAAAATCCGAAGCCTCGCAACCAAGTCACGCCAGCCTTCCCGTACCGTACTATCTACCTCAGTAGCCCCAATGGTCTATTAGAAACCTGGTACAGTCCGGTTGCACGGCCCCGCGGCACCGTGGCGCTGTTTCACGGCTATACTAGCTGCAAAAGCAAGCTGCTAACCGAAGCCGCCTATTTCCGCAGTGTTGGTTACTCCGTGCTTCTCACCGATTTTGCTGGTAACGGCGGCTCCACGGGCAACGTCTGCACGGTGGGTTACCACGAAGCCGCCGATGTGGCGGCCGTAACGCGCTGGCTGCAACGCCGGCCCGGCTCCGTGGTGCTCTACGGCAACTCCATGGGCGCCGAAGCCATTCTGCGGGCTGAGAGTGAACTAGGCGCACGCCCAACGGCTAACCTTATCGAATGCCCCTACGGCAGCATGCTTGAAACGGCGGCCAACCGTTTTCAATCCATGCATGTGCCGCCTTTCCCATTGGCCAACCTACTAGTGTTTTGGGGTGGGGTGCAAAACAACTTTTGGGCATTTGATTTAGATGCCACCCACTTCGCAACCACTATCAGCACCCCCACCCTGCTCATGTGGGGTGAAGCCGACCCGCGCGTAACGCGCCAAGAAACCGATGCCATTTTCGCCAACCTACGCGGCCCCAAGCAACGGCAAGATTTCCCTCGTTCCGGCCACGAACCTTATTGGCGCAAAAATAAAGCGTTGTGGGAGCAGACCATAGCTGGCTTTTTAGAAAAGCAATAGCATTAAGTTCTTGCTTGACACAGGCATACAACAAATACTTCAGTATATCAGCGCTACAAGTAAGCTATAAATAGCTACCATCATTCCGAATGACACCTAATTTATAATTGTCTATGCTCTCATCCTATGCAGCGCAGAGCTTGCAAATATTATTAGATGCCTTTCCTGCTTTCAAGGATTCGGTAAAAGAGCAAGAAGATTATTTTGAAATCGAGGTTCGGTCACCGTCTGGTTACGAGTTATGTATATCTACTGATTGTAATGAGTTGACAGTATATTTTGCTGAACACCATCATCATTTCAGCAATTTTGACGAGCAGAAAAACATTGAAAATCTGCCTGCTGAAGATGCAGCCGCCGCTATCCAATATCTGCGTGACTTGCTTACAGGTGTAACTGGTATTGCGGTATGGTATAAGAATGGAAAGTTTTTAATGTCCCATACTTTCCTGTTACAGGATGGGCCTTATGCTTATCAAACTAACTTTATTCAAAGGTGGCTGATGCGTAAGCGCACTGTTGATGTTAGAGTTTGGTCATAGCTGCACGTAACTCTTGCTAGCTTACGCTAGCCGCACCATACCCTGCCCTGCTGGCAGAATATGCCGCATCCAGAAATTTCATAGAAGTCAGTCCGGCGGATAGTTCGTATGGTGCACCTTTAAAAATGACAATCTGTCACAAATAAAGCACTTTGCTGGGGCTGGTACGAGCCTTGTAACTCCCCCCGTGCGAATGATTCGCACTTATAACCTGACACCTCAACTACTCCATAAACACCATTAAAATGGGCAAAATAATTGGTATTGACCTCGGAACCACCAACTCGTGCGTGGCCGTAATGGAAGGCAACGAGCCGGTGGTAATTCCGAACAGCGAAGGCCGGCGGACGACTCCGTCGATTGTAGCTTTCCTGGACAACGGTAAGGGCGAGCGGAAAGTCGGTGACCCGGCCAAACGTCAAGCCATTACCAACCCTACGAATACTATTCAGTCGATCAAACGCTTCATGGGCCGCGGCTTTGGCGAAGTGACTGAAGAAGCTAAAAACGTATCCTACGCGCTAGAGCGCGGTTCTAATAGCACGGTTGCCGTGAAAATTGGCGACCGTCAATATACGCCGCAGGAGATTTCGGCGATGGTGCTTCAGAAAATGAAGCAGACTGCTGAAGACTACCTCGGCCAGACCGTGACGGAAGCCGTTATTACGGTTCCTGCTTACTTCAACGACGCCCAGCGCCAGGCTACTAAAGAAGCTGGTGCCATTGCCGGCCTTGATGTGAAGCGCATCATCAACGAGCCGACTGCTGCTGCCTTGGCCTACGGCCTCGACAAAAAGCACACCGACCAGAAGATTGCTGTGTACGACCTTGGCGGTGGCACCTTCGATATCTCTATTCTGGAGCTCGGCGACGGCGTATTTGAAGTACTTTCTACCAACGGTGACACCCACCTCGGCGGTGACGACTTCGACCAAGTAATCATCAACTTCTTGGCAGAAACTTTCGCTAGCGAAAACGAAGGCCTCGACCTGCGTAAAGATGCTATGGCTCTTCAGCGCTTAAAAGAAGCTGCCGAGAAAGCCAAAGTGGAACTGTCTTCTTCGACCGAGACTGAAATCAACCTGCCGTATGTAACGGCCACGGCTTCGGGTCCCAAGCACTTGGTGGTGAAACTGAGCCGCGCCAAGTTCGAGCAGCTAGCTGACAGCCTCGTGCGTCGGTCGATGGAACCCTGCAAAAAGGCACTGCAAGACGCCGGTTTGAGCACATCGGATATCAACGAAGTTATCCTCGTAGGTGGTTCGACCCGTATTCCGCGCATCCAGGAAGAAGTAGAGAAGTTCTTCGGTAAGAAGCCTTCAAAAGGTGTTAACCCCGACGAAGTAGTGGCCATCGGCGCTGCTATCCAAGGTGGTGTACTGACCGGTGAAGTGAAAGATGTACTCCTGCTCGACGTAACCCCGCTTTCGTTGGGCATTGAGACGATGGGCGGCGTTATGACCAAGCTCATCGAGTCGAACACGACTATTCCGACCAAGAAGTCCGAGACTTTCTCCACGGCTTCCGACAATCAACCTTCGGTGGAAATCCACGTGTTGCAAGGCGAGCGTCCGCTGGCTTCGCAGAACCGCACCATTGGCCGCTTCCACCTCGACTCGATTCCGCCAGCACCCCGCGGCGTTCCGCAAATCGAAGTAACCTTCGACATCGACGCTAACGGTATTCTGCACGTATCGGCCAAGGACAAAGGCACCGGCAAAGAGCAGAAGATCCGCATCGAAGCTTCGTCGGGTCTCACCGACGCCGACATCGAGCGGATGCGCAACGAAGCCGCTGCCAACGCCGAAGCCGACAAAGCTGAAACCGAGCGTATCGGCAAGGTGAACGCGGCTGACTCGATGATCTTCCAGACCGAGAAGCAGTTGAAAGAGTACGGCGACAAACTGAGCGCTGGCAACAAGACGGCCGTTGAAAATGCCCTTGGCGACCTCAAGAAGGCCCACGAGAGCAAAGATATCAGCCAGATTGACACCGCCATGGAGGCTATCAACGCCGCTTGGCAGGCTGCCTCGCAGGAGATGTACGCCGCCACCCAAGGTGGTGCCGACGGCCAGCCCGGCGCTGATGGTGGCAACCCCTTCGGCGGTGCCGGCCAGCCGAATGGCAACGGCCAGCAAGGCCAGCCTCACGACAACGTAACCGATGTAGATTATGAAGAAGTAGGAACCAAGTAGTCATCGACTATCAACTAGAAAAGGCCCGAAGCATGTGCTTTGGGCCTTTTTTTTTGCCCATTGGTTGCGCAGTGAGGTTAGGTTTTACAGCTTTATCCTACTCCGAGCAGTTGTCCTTCCGACGCAGGAGGAATCTGAATTAATCTACTCGAAGGCTCTACTCAGATTTCTCCTGCGTCGGAAGACACTCGCTTTGCGCAATGGTAAATATCAAGGTAGTCCCAAGGGATAAAAGTCAACGTACTGTTCAGATGATAATACGAGCCGCACCGGTGGCATAATCAATACATCTTTAGCACTACCTTCACTGGCCCTTTCGTGCGCCGCATCTGTTAGGGCGCCGTTTTGACCGGGGCTGTTTAGCCCTCGTTATCCAACTGGCATTGAGTCTACTCGGTCTTTAGGTTGGGCACTGTCGAGCCGGCAGAATACTGATAAGAGCCGCGTCGAAGCCGCGCAAATCGTTGGCAACTGGCCGCAGACGTATGAGCAAGACCGCGCAAAACTCCGCTGAACCGTCCAGCAAGCCGAAGCAAAAGCTCGACAGACCAGCGGTAAAACAGGCCAAAGGCTTCTCGAAAGCTGCTTTGTTGCACCTTTAGGCTTGAGCTTAGATACTGTGGCATCGGCAGTTGAGGACCGCAACGCCACCCCAGAAGAAGTAGCCAAGCCAGATATAGCCGCTGCTTAACTTGCTGTTTATAATTCAATAAAAAAGAAAAGCCCTGCCTCACGGCAAGGCTTTTTGTGGCTTAGAAACCTGTTGCAGGCGGCTATTCTAGTTTGGAACAGGTTCTCAGCTAGTCACTTCCTTTGCTCTTTCGGAACTAGCTGCTTCTTCCAGTTCTTCCTCTATTTCCTCTTCGAAACCTTCCCGGATTTTCTCGTGTGCCTCTTGATGGTCCTCGGTGTCGGCTTCCTCGGCGTTTTCCTTTTGCTCTTCTTTGGCGTGAGGCTCGTAGCTGAGCTTGATATAGATGGGAAAATGGTCGGAGCCAACGTAGGGCAAGCGCTGGATGTCATCGACCTTGAAATCGGGCGAAACGAACACGTGGTCGAGGGGCCAGCGCAGCGCCAGATAATCGGCGTGAAACGTGGGCAGTAAGCCGCGCCCTACGCGGGGGTCCATCAGGCCACTTATCCGCCGAAACAGTTCGGAGGTGTGTGACCAAGCCACGTCGTTCATGTCGCCAAAAACGATGGTGGGTTCCTCTTTCTCGTTTATTTCCTCGCCTACTAGCAGCAATTCGGCGTCGCGCTTGGTACTGGTTTTCGATTCGGCAGGCGCGGGCGGCTTGGGGTGCAGGCCGTAGAGGCGCACCCACGTTTTGCCGTCAGGCAACTGGACGCGGGTGTGCAACGAGGGCACGTCGTCGTCGAGCAGGTACTTCACTTGGCACCCCTCCAAGGGCAGCCGGGAGAAGAAAAGCAGCCCATAGGTGTTGTCGAGGGGCTCGTGGCAGGTGTAGGGGTGCGTTTTTTCCAGGGGCTTCAGCTGCTCGTGCCACCACTCGTCCGTTTCGACCGCCATGATAACATCGGGGTCTACCTGTTGCAGTACCGTTAAGGCCATGTCGCTGTGCTTGTTGTATTGCAGCACATTCATTACAGCCAAACTTATCTGCTTTTCTTTATCCTTTAGCGTGCTATCTCCTACCTGCTTTCTGGCTATCGGGGTATAAGGAGCAATCCGCACCGACTGATAAAGCACCACCGCGCCGAGCGCAGTCATCAGCCCCGGACCTAGCCAACCAGGCAATTGGTGCCAGCCAAGCAGCCAAGCCGCGCCCACTACCAGTATGGTTACGCCCACAATTTGTAAGCGCGGAAAATCAAATATCCGAATCCACCAGGCCGTTTGGCGCAACAGGGGCAAGAGGGTAGCTACCACCGCCAGTATGGCCAACAGCAACGTAAGGCTATGCGCTAGTAGAATCCAGGTAGGGGCGTTGAGGGTGGGCACGGGTGGGGAAAGGAGAGGTGTGGGAACGAGGGAGCAAGTCTAGCAAGTCGGCACTTTGCAAGTACCGCGCCATGAGAACGGAAGGTCGTCAGTTACATGCTCGTCTGTACGCTGAAGCGGCCTTACGGTTGACCTGTCAAACATAACATTTTCCTGATTGCCGCTTCTATTAAGGCGTGTACCTTTGTGTTGCCTCTCACTGGCTCCTGCTGCATGGAAATTCTGCTCGCCACCTTTACCACGCTGTTTTCGGTCGTCAATCCTTTTGGAGCTATGCCCGTATTCCTGACACTAACCGAAGAAGACACGCCCGCTGAGCGGGCCAATATTGGCCTGCGGGCCTGCCTCTACATGATTGGCGTGTTGGCGGTGTCGTTTTTTGCGGGGCAGTACGTACTCAACTTTTTTGGCATCAACATCTACCACCTGCGCATTGCGGGTGGCATCTTGCTCATACGCTCCGCCTTCGACTTGCTTACGCCCGGCGGCAACCGCTCGAAAGTTTCGGAAGCCACGCTGGAAGAGAGCATGCACAAAAACGATGTTTCTTTCACGCCACTAGCCATGCCCATGCTTTCGGGACCGGGCTCGATGGCCGTCTGCATTGGTTTGTTTACCGAAAAGCTCAGCTACCTAGATATGGGCCTGATTGTGCTGGGCTTTGTGCTGGTGGCGTTTGCCGCTTATATTATTCTGATGTCGTCTCTGCGGCTAACCCGATTCTTGGGGCGGCCAGGTATGGCGGCCCTAGCCCGCATTATGGGCTTTATCACCTTGGCTATCGGCGTAAATTTCATGGCGTCGGCCATCAAGGCCCTGTTTCAGGAATAGCCCTTGAAGTTAGCTTGCGGCTCTTGGCTGAAACGGTACTTGTAGAGATAACTAGCCGGCTTAGAAAGCGTGCGTGCTGCTTCTTACGCGCACCACCTGAAACTTGGCACTGAATTTTGCTGGCAGCTAGTTTGTCGAAAGGTTTCCGGGACCCCAGGGCCTTTTCCGGAGAACCCGGCCGTGGCTACCCGCTAATAAGCTGTTTCAGGACTTTTCACTGCCAGATTGTGTGGTACCTTGTAGCCGATTTCTATGCCACTGCGCCTTCTATGCTTAAAAACGACCTTCTCCTCCGTGCCGCCCGCGGCGAAGAAACCGAACGTACACCCGTATGGCTGATGCGCCAAGCCGGCCGCATCCTCCCCGAATACCGCGCCCTACGGGGCCGCCTCAGCGGTTTCAAGGAACTGGTTGAAACGCCCGCCCTAGCCGCCGAAGTCACCATTCAGCCCGTGGATGCGCTGGACGTAGACGCCGCCATCATCTTCTCCGACATTTTGGTGGTGCCCGAAGCCATGGGCCTAACCTATGAAATGCTAGAAGCCAAGGGTCCGCTCTTCCCCGAAACCATCAAAACCGCGCAGGACGTAGCCCGGATGCGCGTTGCCGACCCGGAAGAGCACCTCGGCTACGTGCTGGAAGCCATTCGC
Source organism: uncultured Hymenobacter sp. (assembly GCF_964242765.1). Lineage (NCBI taxonomy): Bacteria > Pseudomonadati > Bacteroidota > Cytophagia > Cytophagales > Hymenobacteraceae > Hymenobacter > uncultured Hymenobacter sp. The sequence goes on along the minus strand of NZ_CAXTBM010000010.1, from coordinate 83,913 downwards.
GTCACTAAACGCGCCCTCAACGGCCGGGTGCCGCTTATCGGTTTCGCCGGCGCCCCCTGGACTATTCTGGCGTACATGGTGGAAGGCCACGGCTCGAAAACCTTCAGCAAAGCCCGCCGGATGCTGTACGCCGAACCGGCACTAGCCCACGAGTTGCTCGCCAAAATCACCGCCACGACCATTGCCTACCTGAAAGCGCAAGTGGAAGCCGGGGCCAACATTGTGCAAGTGTTCGATTCCTGGGCCGGTATTCTGCCGCCCGCGCACTACCAAGAATTCAGCACGCGCTACATAGCGGAAATCTGCCGGGCCATTCCCGAAGTACCCGTTACGGTATTTGCTAAAGGCGCCTTCTGGGCCGTGGAAGAGTTTGCGCAGTTGCCCTGCCGTACGATTGGGTTAGACTGGAACCAGGATGCGCGCACCGTGCGCCCCTTGGTCGGCGACAAAACCCTGCAAGGCAACCTCGATCCGTGCGCCCTCTACGGTAGCCCCGCCCAAGTGCGTGCCGCCACCACCGCCATGCTCGACCAGTTCGGCCCGCACCGTCACATCGCCAACCTCGGCCACGGCGTCTACCCCGACACCAATCCTGACAACGTGAAGGTGTTCATTGAAACGGTGAAGGAGTATAGCCCGAAATTGCGCTAACCTTCAACGCCTTGGCGACTTCCAATCTCTTTATTGCTAACGCAGCCCGCCCTGTAGGCGGGCTGCGTTCTGTTTATGTGCATTTCACCAGATGCTCCCTGTTTGCAGCGAGTTTACTGAGTTGCTGTTGGCGAGAGTTCAACTCACGGCTATTGTCAACCAACTACTACGGACAGAATGATTGTATTTTTTATCCAAACCGCTACTTGCCAGCTACTTATCTCATCTACATGAAACGTCTTTTCCTACTGCTGTTGCTCTTTGGATGGTGCACTAGCCAGAGTGAAGCCCGCAACCAAGTGCGAGTGCTGCTTCGGGTGCAGCCCGAAACCAAGCAGTTTTGGTGCCGCTACACCCTAACTCTGCCCGCCAATGCCGCGCCCTCGCAGATTCTGCTTAACCTCAACAAGCAATACAAAATTCTTTCCGTACGCAGCCCCAGGGCCAAGCAGCAGCGCATCGAGCGGTATCTGTATTTGGTTTTTCAGGATACGATGCAAGGCATCAACCTCAGCTATGCCACCCAGGACCGACGAGCCAAGGAAATTACCGTAACCTACAAAGGCACTCTAACAGCAAAGTACGCCACCGACCAAGTAATGGAGCTTAGCGGGCACACCGCTTGGATGCCCCTGCTGCCCTACAAAGACTATGAAACAGTTGACTATAAGCTGGACGTAGAAGCGCCCAGTGCCTACTCCGTTATCAGCTCCTCCCCGCCGATCAGACGACGCGCCGGACACTACAGTTTCGAGGGCGCAACTTGTGCCATTGAACTCACAGCCTTGGTAGCCAAGCAGTTCAACCAGCTTGCTTCTGCTTCGGCAGCACCATTAGTTACCGTATACAAAGCCGGCCGCCCATTCATTAGGCTGGACTCTCTACTGTTGAGCGAGTCAGAACAAATTATTGCTTTCTATAATCAATCGATTGGCCGCCGGGATGCTATTACGCGCTTTTCCATCTTTTTGCCGGGCACCGACCGGGATGCTTTTGGACTGCGGGATAACGCCACGGTCATAACGTATCCTGACTTCGACATTCGGAAACAAGAGGACCATTTGATTCTGGCGCACGAAATCAGCCACAAATGGTGGGGCTACGGCGCCTACGGTGACTACAACGATTGGCTCAACGAAGCTTTTGCCACGTATTCGAGTTTTCTCTACCTGCGGGCCGCCGGTGATACGGCCGCTTACCGACAGGCACTAAACACCAAGATCAAATCGGCAAGCGGCGCGCCGGCTATTATCGGGTTCAATAAACTCGCCTACGACCATGCCACCTACCGTCGCGTAATTTATGATAAAGGCTCCGTCGTGTTGTCGGCCTTGCACAACCGGGTGGGCGACGCGAAATTCCTGGATATTCTGGCGGCAACCGCCGCGCAGAAAACAGCCACCACCGACGCCTTTCTAAACTTAGTTGCTCAAGAAGTGGGCGAAGAAACCCGCCGCTGGCTAAGAGCTGAACTTACGCGGTAGTTGCACCAACCAAGCAAGTCGGCTTCGTGTGCGCATTTCCTTACGCTGAAAGCTGCAACCCTACTCCCTGGGCCTCTTCTAGCAACAGCTGTTTTTCAATCGGCACAACGCCTACCTGCTCGCAGACCAAGCCACCACCCAGGTTAGCCAGCGCCGCCGTAACGGAAGCTGGCAGCTGTAGCGCTACGCACAGCGCCGCAATACTAATAACGGTGTCGCCAGCGCCGGACACGTCGGATATGGTGCGCAGATGGGCCGGCAGATACGTGCGCTGCTCGTGCCCGTTCTCTACGAAGACTCCCCGCTCGGAAAGCGTGACCAGCACAATTTCCGGAGTAAGCAACTCACGCAGGCGCGTTACGGCGGCCTCGAAGTGGGGCCGGTCGGCATCGGTGTCGCTGAACTCCAACTTGAGCCCTTCGCGCAGCTCTTTCAGGTTGGGCTTGAACAGCGTGCAGTGACGGTAAGCCAGAAAATTCTTCTTTTTGGGGTCGACTACGGTGGGGATGCCGCGCTGCCGGGCCAAGCCAATGAAGTGCTGAATGCTAACCTCGGTGAGTACCCCTTTGTCGTAATCCTCGAAAATCACGACGTCAACGCGGGATAACAGCGCTTGGTAGCGGGCCGTTAGCTGCGCGTTTTCTTCCGCGTTCAAGTTGGTTTCCACCTCCGAATCAATACGCAGCAAGTGCTGACCGGCGGCCAGGATGCGCTGCTTCACGGTAGTAGGCCGGTGGGCACTGCGCACGACGCCTTCGGCGGAGAGGCCCGTGGTGCGCAGCAACTCTAGTAGCTGGTCGCCGCCTTGGTCCTCCCCTATCACCGCGCACAGCAGCGGCGTGGCGCCGAGCGCTTGCACGTTCAGGGCCACGTTGGCGGCTCCCCCGAGGCGCTGTTCGGTGCGGCTTACGTTCACGACGGGCACCGGCGCTTCGGGCGAAAGGCGGGTGGCTTTGCCCCACACGTATGCATCCATCATGACGTCGCCCACAACAAGCACCGTAAGCTGATTGAAGGCATTGAAAAGTTCGGGAAGCGTAGTGGGGGCGGCAGGTACGGGCATTCTGGCGGTTTAGGATAAGGCCGCAAAGGTACATGGTCCTACGAATTCCCTGAGTGGGCTCGTAGGACCATGTCCAGACAGGTGCAGCAACCTACTAGTGGCTCGCGGGAGACTAGCCGAATCCGTTGCCGTCTACTTCAGCGTTGCCAGGCTCTTCTTGATTCGCTCGAAGGCTTCGCGCAGCTTCTCATCGGCGGCGGCGGTGCTGAACCGGATGCAGTTGGGCGCCCCAAATGCCCGGCCATCGACGGACGCTACGTGGGCATCGCGCAAAATGAACAAGGCGAGGTCGTAGGCATTTTCTATGGTTTGGCCATCGGGGGCCGTCTTGCCGAAGTAGCCGCTCACATCCGGAAAAATGTAGAAGGCGCCACTCGGGGTAGGTGTGCGCAAGCCCGGAATATCTTTCACTAGCTCCAGCACCAAGTCGCGGCGGCGGTGGTAAGCTTCGGCCATTTCGTCGGCCGTGGCCCGGCCCCCTTGCAACGCCACAATGGCGGCCCGCTGGGCAATAGAGCACGTGCCAGACGTAATCTGACTCTGGATTTTCTCGCAAGCACAGGCAATATCAACGTGGGCCGCAATGTAGCCCACGCGCCAGCCCGTCATGGCGTAGCCTTTCGAGAAGCCATTGACGGTAATTACCCGGTCTTTGATGTCGGCGAATTGCGCGATGCTCACATGCTCGCCCACAAAGTTGATGTACTCGTAAATCTCATCGGCCAGCACGTATACCTGCGGGTTGCGGGCTACTACGTCGGCAATGGCGGCCAGCTCTGCGCGCGTAAACACCGAGCCCGTCGGGTTGCACGGCGAGGAGTACATAATGAGCTTGGTACGGGGCGTAATGGCCGCTTCCAGTTGAGTTGCAGTGGCTTTGAAGTCGTCTTCAATTGAACCCACTAGCTCCACGGTAACTCCTTCGGCAAGCTTCACTATCTCGGTGTAGCTCACCCAATAGGGCGCAAACACGATAACCTCGTCGCCGGGGTTTACTAAGCTTAATACAACATTGGCCAACGACTGCTTGGCGCCGGTGCTAACCACAATGTTCTCGTTCTTGTAGTCGAGGTTGTTGTCGCGCTTCAGCTTTTCGCAGATGGCTTTGCGCAGGTCGGGGTAACCGGGAACGGGCGTGTAGAACGTGTAGCCCTCGTCGAGAGCCACTTTAGCAGCATCCTTGATGTATTGAGGCGTCTGAAAATCCGGCTCGCCAAAGCCTAGGTTAATGACATCGATACCCTGAGCACTCAGTTCCCGGCCCTTTTTGACCATGGCAATGGTCTGCGATTCCTCCATGGCTAATATCCGGTCGGATAGCATGGACGTGGGTGACTGAGCGAGCGTGACAGCTTGAGACATAACTACAAAGACGAATTGGTGAAGCGAGCGAATGTAATGAGTGTAGCGTAATTAATCAGCACCAAAAATAGATTGCTACACAAGCTAACTACACAGTATTCACCTTCTACCACCGCAAATTCATCCTCCTTTCTTGTCCGTAGCTGTCGGCGATTTCAATGAGAGCCTAACCGTCATAGGTGCTCCTCCCAATTGATAACGCTACTAAACGCATTAAAAACGGGTTTTCCTGTCGTAAAGCGACTGATTATTGCCCCACCGGATAGCCAAATACTTCTTTTTTCGTCGCCTTATTTCTTCTCGGCGTATTTCCGAAGAGTAATTATTTCCAACGAATCTACAACTGCTTTCTAACGCCCGTTTTTGCTTGAAGTGCGGGCGACAGCGGCTAGGCCACGCCATGTCTTTTAGCGGTTCAGTCGCAGGTGTGGATTGCATAATCTGGCATCCCACCAACGATACTCCTTGAAATAGCGGTAGCAAAAATTGCTTTCTGCCTATTCCGTTCCCAGCCACCGAAAGCGCCGGAACAGAATGCTTATGTCGGTACTGGGCTCGTAATCCTTGGCGTAGAGCAGTTCTAGGCGGCGGCGAGTGGCTTCGGTGAGCGGGGTGGCGGCCTGGGCTACATCGGCTGGCGACAGGATGGCGCGGGCCAAGCGACCCGGCGCCGCCGCGTGCAGCATGCCTACCCACGTGCGCGTACCACCGAGCACGCGCAGGCAATTGCGTACAAACCCTCCTTTGTTGAACTGAAACCCGACCAGCAGCGGCGCGGCCATCAACAGTAGCAGACTCGCCAGAATATCTAACACGCGCTTGTTGCGCACTTGCTGCGGCCGAAACAGGTTGAGCGTGATATCGAGAGCGTAGTAGTCGCCAGGGACATCTTTAGACGAGCTACCGATGATATACTGGCTGTCTTGGGGCAGTATTTTGTAGGCCACCGGCGGGTGCTGAGGTAAGCTGACCATCAAGCCAATAATCTGACTAGCTGATAAATCCTTACCGCAAAAAATCAACTCATCCAATGCGTAAATGCGGATGATTTCCGCGAGTTGCCGCACTTCGCCTAATTGGTCGTCGGACGGCGGCGGGGGTGCTACAGTAGCGGGAGCTTCCGCCACAGCAGCCATCACCGCCGCCCCCAACCGGGAAGCGCCTCCCCAAGCGGACGCAGCGGCCGTAACCAGCGCACTTTCGCGCACTACCACGTCGGGGCTGGCATCGGGGCTTATGTAGCCGATAAGACGAGCTTGTACGCCAGAGTGCTCCAGCAACCGACGTACCCGCAAGCTTTCCACCGATGAGCCGACAATGGCTACATTTTTCTGGCGCCGCTCATTCAAACGCAAGTCATGATAGCGAAGAAAATGCGTGGCCATCATCCGCACAACCAGCGCTGCTACGGCCCATACGCCGCCCAGCACAATCAGCGCTTTCGAGAAGCGCCACGCATCGAAGAAGTTGCTGATAGCTGAAATCAGGACCGTACCCAGGAAGATGCCACGGGCAATGCGCGAGGTTTTGCTCGGCTGGTCATAGGCGCCGCTGAAGTAGGCGGAAGTAAGCCAGACCACGATATAGGCCGGTACCGCCACCAACATAAATTGCGCCGGGTAAGGCGTGCGCACAAACTTATGGTTGTGTTCCCAGTAGGTTTTCAAAAACGAAAGTCCCACGTAAATCAAACCAGCATCGAGGAGCACGGGCGCCGCTCTAGTTATAAAACGCTCGGCTACCGCTACACCCGCCCGCAACCAAATGGCGGCGTTGATGAGCAGCGAAAACATACCCGCCTGCTTAGGGGCGAAGTGCTTGCGGGCAAAAATCACCATGGCCCGGTAGAACACGAACACATAGTTAACGCTCGTGCGCTTGGTGCTTTCGCCTTTGTAATGGATGATACGGGTGTGAGGAAAATAGTAATTTTTCCACCCTCCCTGGGTAATGCGGTACGAGAGGTCGATATCCTCGCCGTACATAAAATAGTCTTCGTCGAGCAGGCCCACTTGTTCCAGCGTTGCCTGGCGCATCATCATAAAAGCGCCGCTCAGCACCTCCACTTCGTGCGTCTGGTCTTTGTCGAGAAACCCGAGGTGGTAACGCCCGAACTTGCGCGATTTTGGGAACAGCTTGGCTAGCCCGAAAATCTTGTAAAATGCCACCCAGGGCGTGGGCAAGCCACGCTTGCTTTCCGGCAGAAACTTGCCTTGCCCATCCAGCATTTTCACACCCAGGCCGCCCGCATTCGGGTGCTCGTCCATGAACGCGCAGCACGCCCGGAAGGTGTCTTCCTCCACCACCGTGTCGGGGTTGAGAAGCAACAGGTACTCGCCCTGGGTTTCCCGCAGGGCTTGGTTGTTGGCAACCGAAAAGCCAGGATTGTCTTTGTTTTCAACCAGGATAACCTCCGGAAACCGACTCCGCACCATAGCCACGGAGCCATCCACCGAATTGTTGTCTACCACAAAGACCTCGACCGGCTGCTCCAGCTTTTCCGCTGCCCGCCGCACCGAGAGTAACGCTTGCTCTAGGAAGTAGCAGACGTTGTAGTTGACAATGACGACAGAAAGCTTCACGGGCGCAAAACGGACGGCTAATTCTGGAGAGGCAATGTAAGATACGCAGAGTAAAGCCCCGGAACTACAGGCACTGGTACCGACGAGTTCCTGCCTCAGCTATATTGTACACCACATATCACGTATATATCAGAAAAACAGTGTTTTATTTAAAGCAATAACGGCGGCTCGGAAGTCGGCGCGCGCAATTAGAAACTGAATGTTAACCTTGCGCAAGGCAAAACCAGCACTCATGATGTTGATATTGGCCTCGGCCAGGGCCCCGGCCGCCTTCGCCAGCAGACCCGGTTGGTCGATGTTGGAGCCAATCAGACACACCATGGCGGCCTTCTCCACGGTTATCTTTTCGTACTTCTCTTGCAGGTCTTGTACCAACTTTTTGTTGAAGTCTTTCTCCCAGATAACTACCGAGATACTGTTGGCGCTGGTGGCCTTGAAGCTGTAGCTGATGCCCAGGTCGTAGAAGGTTTGCATGATGTGCAGGTCGTAACCGGCAGCACCCACCATCAACGGGTCGTACACATCAATGATTAGCACTTTTTCGGTACCGGTAATAACTTCCACCCGCTTGGTCGGCGACACGTAATCTTCGGTGATGAGCGTGCCGGGATGCTCGGGCTCGAAGGTGTTCTTGATGCGTAGGTTGATCTTGTTGATTTCCAGCGGCTTCGACGCTTTGGGGTGAATTGCTTCCATGCCCACGTCGGCTAGTTGGTCGGCTACATCGTAGTTAGTGAAGCCAATAGGTTCACAATTGTTTACCCCCACCATCATGGGGTCGGCGGAGCACAGATGGTATTCTTTGTGAATAATGGCTTCTCTGGGTTTTACGGCCACTGCTATCTTGCTGAAAGTCACTTCCGAATACCCTCTATCGAACTCACGCATAATACCTTCAGTGCCTTTCACGTAACCCGTGACAATGCAGATGGTTTCGGCGAAGTTGATCCGCTTGAACGCGTGCCGAATGCGCTGGTCGATGGTATACGACTTATGGTCGTGAAAGCCGCTCAAATCCACTAGCGTAGCGTTGATTCCGCGGTTTTGCAGGATATTAACCGAGTTGAATGCCGAGTGCGTTTCTCCAATGGAAGCCAGAATTTCGCGGGCGGCTTGCAGAATATTATAGCTGCTCACGTAGCCGGAAGCCAGGATATTGGTTAGGCTGTTGAGGTAAGTTTGCGCATCCTGAATGCGCTGTTCAATAAAGGCGTCGGCTACGGTTAGGTCCAGTCCCAGCGGCTCGTACTGCCGGTTTAGCGCCTTGAGTTTGGTGGCTACTTCGGCCAGCGCCTGATGAAACTTCTTGTATTCGGTGATGCGGTGGTAGACGCCGGGTTCCCCGGTTTTCTTGTTTTCGAGCAGCCAGTTGGTAACTCCAGCATAGGCTGACACCACAAAAATCCGGTTGTAGAGTTCAGCACCCGTGCGGTTGAATTCAATGATGTTGCGCAGCACGTCGCCGAAGGCACTCATCGACGTACCACCTATTTTTTCTACGGTGAGCATGAAAAGAAACAAAGGTTGGAAGGCAAACATAGACACCAAGACCCACATATTCAGTATGCAAGGCAACACCTCAACCGCTAGTTGCCAACCTGAAATGCATACGCACTTTTGTCTGGGTAAGGATTGCCCAACAAACTAACCCCAATGAAAAAGGCCATCACTTACCGTGATGGCCCTTCAGAAAGCAAGCAAAACGAAGTTGCTTTTATTTAGCTTGACGCTGACGCTCTACTATGCTGCGGCCGAGCGTGATTTCGTCGGCGTACTCCAACTCGCCGCCCATCGGAATGCCGCGGGCAATGGAACTGATGTGTACTTCGGCGAAGTCGCGCAGCTTACGCGAAAGATAGAAGGCCGTGGTATCGCCCTCCATAGTAGGGCTGATGGCCAGAATAACTTCTTTAATTTCCGAACCCGGCACGCTAATGCGTTCCACCAACGACTCGATCTGAAGGTCGCTAGGACCCACACCTTCGATGGGCGAGATGACGCCGCCCAGCACGTGGTAGCCGCCTTTGTACTGACCGGTGTTTTCGATGGCAATTACGTCGCGAATATCCGACACCACGCAAATGGTGCTATGGTCGCGGAGCTTGTTGGCGCAGATGGTGCACTCGGCCGTGTCGGAAATATTGTGGCAAGTGTCGCAGTAGCGGATGTCGAAGCGCATTTTGGCCAGTGCTTCGGCCAGTGAAGCGGTAGTATCCGTCTCGGCCTTAAGCAGATGGAGAGCTAAACGCAACGCGGTTTTTTTACCAATGCCGGGCAGCTTGGACAGTTCCCCAACGGCGTTTTCAATCAGTTTGGAAGGAAAATCCATTTAGTTGATGTGCTGATTTTTGATGTGCTGATGAGCTGGTTTTTGATGTGATGACTGCCAATCAGCACATCAACACAGCAAAAACCAGCTTATCAGACTACGTCGGCCGAAATGCCTCGGTCGTGAATGGCGGTACACATGGCGGCCAGTTCGTCATAAACGCCATGCTTAACGGTGCATTGCCCTTTGTAGTGGATGAGCAAGGTGCACTGCTCGGCCTGTTCCGGCTCGTGACCGCACACATCGATGAGCGTTTTGATGACGTGGTCGAAAGTATTGATGTCGTCGTTGTATACAATTAGGTCACGCACATCAGTGGTTTCTTCCAGCAACAAGACGTCTTCGTCGTAGTCGATTTGTGGTTTGCTATTCATGGTACAAAAGTACGTAAAAGCAAGCAAAAAAACGGGATTTACGGCCTCTGCCGGCCTTATATAACCTCTTGAAGAGCAGAAACGTTTCGGCACTTTCGGGAAAGTATTGCTTGCTCACTACCAGATACTTGCGAACTTATGTCCAAGAACAAGAAAGGTCGGTGAGGTCGGTGGTATGAGCAGCCCGGCGCCGTAGTCTCTTAGCAGAAGGGAGAGCTTGGTCCCGGTAGCGAAACCGACGTATTTTTTGCTGCTGAGTGTTCTCTTTTCACTAAACGCCATATTGAATCCCTTGCCTGCCGTTGCTTGTGTAGGTAGCATTTGTGGTGCAAGTCGCCTCTGCCCGCTAATAGAAACAAACTATCAACGATGGAAAATGATGTTAAGCGCAGTCTGCATCCCGAGAGCAGGAAGCAGCTTGGTTGAATTTTAAGATCTTAAAACGAACACCCCTTTCTGTTCACGGTGGCCTTAATGCGAGGCACCGTAGGCGGTCAAATTAACACCATACTCACTGTTGGGAGAACCAGTGTAAGCCCCGCAAGTTGCCGGAGCCTCGTGGTGAAAGCTGCCATTTTTGCGGTTCCACCGTGAGAGCGTCGGCGGCTTCTTGACTGCGCGCCAAGAAAGTGAACAGCCTTCATGCTGTCATCGCAAAAACTGGCAGGCAGCGCACCACTCAGAACTCGGCAGTATAAAAGGCCCTGTCTCAGTTTCCGATAATAGCAAGTGAGCTTATTACCGCACAAACTAAATCAGGGCTACTGCTACAAAATACCTACCTACCAACTAGCTGCTCCGTTTCTACTTTATTTGAAGTCCCATTCGCCGCTTTACTACGCTATGCCCGTTCCGTCCGCTGACTTCAAGAAAGCCATTAACCGCCTCTCCGACAAGGAAAAGGAAACCTTGCTACTACGCGCAGCGCGCCGTGATGCTGAACTCTACGACGCGCTAAGTTTCGAGCTGCTGCCCGATGTAACCATTGAAACCGTGTTCGAAGAATCCTCGGACCGTATTCACGAGCTATTTGCGGTAGGTGCCACGGGTCGGCTGCTCAACCGCAGCCTTACCAAAGCCCTACAAAAAGCCACTAAAGAAGTGGCTCGTGCCCGCCGCATCACCAAAGACAAGCGCTTGGAAATCGACCTCAACCTGTACATCCTGCGCCTGATCTTCGACAACTACACCGGTCAGTTCGATAGCGTGTACGGCGGATTCTATACGGCTACGGCTCGGCTGGCTGGCCGCACAGCGCAGCTAATAGTTGGCAATTTGCACGAAGATCTATGGCTAGAGTACAAATCAGAATTAGATGATATCCTGACTCAGTTGCACACACGCACCAAAAGCCACACCCTGAAATTTGCGCTACCACGTGAACTTGTTTTACCCGACTGATAGACTTCTAGTGCAGTTTAAACCTTCTTTGTATTCTACTCGGATAATATTTTAATAGAGCGTGAATTTGTAATAGGGAGTTAAAAAGAGAAGAATTGAACTGTTAGCTTTGGCTGTTTGATTTTTCATTTTTCTCGTTTCATTACAATTCTACTTCTATTTATGTTTAAGCATTTCACTCGTCTTGTAGCAGTCGGATCTATACTTGTCGTCACAGGCTGCGCGGGTAGCTACCGGGCTATTCAGCCCGACCGGATTGCTACGTACCAGTCCACTGCCACTGCTTCTCCAGTGGAATTTAGCTATCAGTACAGTGCCCTGATTGCGCGCGGTGGCAACAAAAAATACTTGAAGAAAGAGCGCAAGCGTGGTTACCAAGTGGTTGCCGTGAAGGTTAAGAACAATACCGGTGCCGACTTGCTATTCGGCCGCGACTTAGAGCTGTCGTTCGGCGACCGGCCAATTGTTCCGGTGCCCGCTGTGCAGGCAGCCAACGACCTGAAGCAAGGCGTAGCTATTTATCTGCTGTATGTGCTGGGCATCGGGCAGATTGGCGGCACCACTGATCCTTTCACTGGCCAGACTACGGGCGGCACTTTGTTTCCGTGGGGACCGTTTGTGGCCGCCGGCAATATGATAGGCGCTGGTACGGCTAATGCAAACTTGCGCAAAGAGTTTGTTCAGTATGACATGGCCAATAAAGTAATTCGGGCCGGCGAAACTGTTTTCGGTATTGTTAGCTTGCGGGAAGGCAATGTTGCGCCACTTAACTTGTCACTTCGCAACCAAGGCGCCGCCACTTCAACTCCCGCGCAACCAGTGCAACAGCCAGCACCTCAAGCCCCTGCTAGTTCACCTGCTCCTGCCGGCTCAGGCCGCTAGAGAACGAATAGTTGCTAGACACAAAAAAGCCCTGCTGGCAAATGCCGGCAGGGCTTTTCTATTAAGCTAACTTATTTTCTAAGACTACTTAGATGCTTTAGCTGGTTTAGCGGAAGCGCTTTCGCCAGGCTCATTTTTGGCAATAACGTTGAAGCTCATCGTGAAGTCATCCATAATGGCTTTGTCGCCGATGCCTTCGAAGAACGACTTCGAGCCGTACTTGATATCGAATTTGGTGCGGTCGATGGTGGCGGTGCCACTAGCGGAAGCCAAGTTACCTTTCACGCCTACTTTGGCCGGGAAGCTAATAGGCTTCGTGATGCCTTTGATCGTCAAGTCACCGGTGATGGTGGCGTTGTTGCCGGCGGCATCGACTTTCATCGGGGTTACTTTCGTGATGTTGAAAGTAGAAGTTGGGTTCTTGTCGATGGAAAAGAAATCATCGGAGCGGAGGTGACCCATCAATTTGCCGTTGGTTTCGGCATCCTTGATGTCCTCGATTTTCAGCGAGTTCATGTCTACAGTGAACATGCCGCCTACAATCTGGTTGCCACGTACTGTTACCGTGCCGTCCTTGAACTGCACATTGCCGTTGTGCTGGCCAGTGACTTTTTTACCCGCCCAGCCCAAAGTGCTCAACTGGGTTTGCAGTTTATAGGTTTTCTCGGCCGCTTTGTGGCTGGTGGCAGGGGCTTTGCTGGTTGAAGGCGTGCCGGCCATTGCGGGAGCTACAAACAAGGAAACAGCTAACAGAGCTGGTAGAATGATCTTTTTCATGATAAAAGCAAGTGTGAAGATGAGATGTAAAATGAAAGTGTTGCTGAGGGAACCGTCAGTCGCGGATTTTATCTAACAGGTCACTGAGTAGCGTTACTTCTGCTTCAGTTAGTTTGCGCAGCAGGGACTCGCGCTCGATTACTTTGTCTATTTCAAGTAGCAGTTCCAGGCCGGCATCGGTGATGCGGATGTCGACTGCACGGCGGTTGCTGGGGCACACAGTGCGCGTCACGAGTTTTTTAGCTTCTAGCTTGTCTACGATGCGAGAGGCGTTACTGGTCTTGTCGAGCATTCGCTCGATGAGCAGATTCACGGTAGCTGGTTTGGGATGCTGACCGCGCAAAATCCGGAGTACATTAAACTGAGGGAGCGTAATTCCAAATTCCTTGAATTGGCTTGCGTTGCGTTGCTGAACCCATCCCGATGTATATACCAGATTGATTAAACCCTTCTGAAAGCTGTCTTTAAAGATAGGCTGTTTGATTTCGTCCTCTATTTTCATGGCAAGGAAAAGGCTACCTTGGAAAGGCGTTGCAAATATATGTACATACATTTAATGTTCCAACACTGTTTCCAAAATATTTTTAGTTTCGAATTTACTTGTTTGAATCCACAGATTTTTTTGTTCTATCCACTGTAAAAGTAGCTTTTCATCTTATTTCATGAATATACCACTTAAGCGGCCGCTCCTGCTAGCATTGTTTGCCCTGATTTTAAATACCCCTCATCAGATAATAGCCCAATCCAAAACCACGCCACCCGCTGAAGCCATTGCTGCTCACTCAACCGACCGGTTCCTTATGCAGGATGGCACCGTGCTATTGATGCAAGGAAACCGTTCCGAGTTGCTTTCCAGGAACGTAGTACTGCCAAACGGAACCAAAATAAACTATAAAAGCGGCATCGTCGAATTCACCACGGGCAAAAAAACCACGCTCCGAGAAGGCGACTACGTGAAAATGAACGGCGATATCGTGTACGCCACGCCTGCTAGCGCCGCGGCGGCCCGTGGCGATAACTCGGTGCCAGCTACTGCGCAGTACAACAAGTATGTAGAGCGCGGCACCACTGCCACGAGTACCAGTGTATCGGCCACGCCCGTTTCGGAAGAGCTGCCTGCTTTGCTTACGCGCAAAATTCAGCTCCTGAACGAGAAGATCAGCTTGATGACGCCTAATCCCGCCAACCAAGCGGCCCTCAACAAGTTGAATCGGCAGCTTGAAACGCTGGATGGGCAAATTAATCGGTGAAGCTCCCGATAAGGCAAGCAGGCAGCTCTACGCTTCCTGCCAATGCAACAACCCGGCTTCTTCGCGCACCAACCCAAACGGTTCGTTCTGAACGATAAGTAGGCCGTCTAGGTCGCAGATTTGGGTTAGAGCACTGATTTGCAGTGCTCCCCAGATCCCCAGCGAGGTTTCGACCATGCAGCCGATCATCGTTTGCAAGCCGTGGGCCTGGGTTTCGCGCAGGATGCGCAGTCCGATACGGTAGCCACCCGCTTTCATAAGCTTCATGTTTACGCCGTGAAACTGCTGCGCTATAGCTTCAAAATCGGTGGTGTCGGTTACGGATTCGTCGGCGAAGAGCGGCCAAGGCGAGCGGGCACGCAGGTACTGGTAGTCGGTGGCGTGGGTGGCCGGCAGGGGCTGCTCCAGCAGGCGCGCCTGTAGGCCCGGCAAGGAGGCTACCCGCTCCACAAAAGCAAGTACCGCATCGGCATCCTGCCAGGCTTCGTTGCCATCGATGATGAGGGGCCGGCCGGGCAGTACGCGAGTAAGCTCACGCAACAAGTCGTAACCGCTTTCTTCGTTCACTTTCACTTTCAGAATTTGAAAACGGGCCATCTGTTGCTCTCGCACGAATTCGGCCACGTCGCTGGGAGGCATGATAGGTAGCGTGAAGGCCGTGGGTACGGCACGGGCTGGTTCGGGGGCGCCTAGCCATTGCCAAACTGGCTGCCCCACCTTGGCAGCGGCCCAGTGCACAAACGCCGATTCAAGAGCAAAGCGCAAGGCATGCGCTGGTGGATACGCCGCCAGAAATTCCTGCAACTCGGTTTCTGTTTGCACTTTATCGAGGCCTGCTTGCAGCAAAGCGGTGAACTCCAGTTGAAGTGCTTCGGGGGTTTCGCCATAGCGGATGTTAGGCGCCGCTTCCCCCATCCCAACGGGTCCCCCTTTCGGGTCGTGCACCTGCACGATAAGGTTAGTTTTTGTAGTGGAAGCGTTGCGCGAAATCTTCCAGGTGAAGCGCAAAGGTAAAACGCGGGGCGTAAGGGTCCAAACAAGCATGCAGTAACAGAAAAAGCCAAAAATAGGAGGCAAGAGCCGTCTTTTCACTCAACCTTGAAACCGATTATGGTTTATTGAAACTAACTGGTTATTCACTCCTGAAATTCGGCTTGCGCTTCAAGCCCCATAACAATCATTTATTAGCGTTCGGCCAGGAAAAACATAAAGGAATTAGTATATAAACTTATTTAGTAGCAGCACTTCATCTCACACTCCCTCTGGCACTACATGTACAACCAAACTTGCGCTATCAAGAAGGTTCGATAGATCCATCTGAAATTCACTTTCATTAATCTTAATGCGGTTTTAAGTTAGTTGTTAACGTTCCTAAATAAGAGAGGTAACTACCTCGCCAGCAGGCCAGCCCAAGCCACAAAAAATCAGAGAAATATTTCACTAAAAATGTGAACAATTTATAGCCAAATATATTTCTGGTCCCGTTTAACGTGGCAAGTTCCCTCCCGCCCTCTTGCTATACGAACATGCTTACCCCGCTATTACAGTTCCTTCTATATAAGCCAGCAATTAAAAGCGCACACCACGTTTGCGGCGCTACGCTACGGGGTATTCGCGTCAAGATCAGTCTTTGTTTTGGGCTGTTATGGCTTGTTCAAATAACGCACCCGCAGTTGGTCTTTTCGCAAACTGGAA
Source organism: uncultured Hymenobacter sp. (assembly GCF_964242765.1). Lineage (NCBI taxonomy): Bacteria > Pseudomonadati > Bacteroidota > Cytophagia > Cytophagales > Hymenobacteraceae > Hymenobacter > uncultured Hymenobacter sp. The sequence goes on along the minus strand of NZ_CAXTBM010000010.1, from coordinate 68,063 downwards.
TTCCGGGTTTGACGGCCGACTACTACCACGGCTATTTCTACGATACGCTTAGCTTTTTTAATACTACCACTCCGCTTGTTCGTAACCGCCCAATCGAAAATATAAATTTTGCGGAAGCCGAAACCGACAACTTCGGGGTGGGACCCGTTGCTACGTATTACCGCCCAAATCATCCCGACGAGTTCAGTGGCCTCTTTCAAGGTAAGCTGTATGTGGCTACCGCAGGCCAGTACACGTTTTATTTGGGCTCTGATGATGCAGCCTATTTTTGGCTTGATGATAACCCGCAGCCATTAGCCTTCAACGCCGGAGACAAGCTTGGCTTCCGTGAGACTTCTAAAACTTGCCCGCTAGCCGCCGGCATACACACCATCAAAATCCATTACGGAGAACATGGCGGAAGCCAAGGCTTGATGCTGCGCTACCAGGGGCCGGGCCTAGTTAAACAACTAGTGCCAAATGGCGTGCTGTACTCACCGGCCCTACCTGTGTTCACGCCGGTACTCACCACCTTTGATGTGACCCTCAAAAGCCGACAGGTAGCCTTAAACTGGGCGACCACCAGCGAGCAGAACAGCGAATTGTTCGTGATTGAGCGGTCCACGGATGGGGTCACTTTCGTGGAGTTGCTCCGCCAGCCCGGAGCCGGCACTTCCTCTGAACCACACGCGTATGAAGCCGTGGACCGAAAACCAAAAGCCGGGATGAATTTCTACCGCGTCGTGCAGTTCCGCAGCGACCGGCCTCCGGTTTATTCGCCCATTAAGGCCGTTGACCTTCAACCGATCCAATTTGTAATTGATGTTTATCCCGTACCCAACAACGGCACCTTCTTCGTGCGTGTTCAGCCGGCCGACATTGAAATTGTAAGGCTGGAAATGCTGGACATGAGCGGCCGCCGCATGTACAAGCGCGACGTGCCGCTGTATGAGGGCACCTCGCTGCGCATGCAACCCGACTTATCGACGGGGATGTATCTGATACGGCTGACGACCAACGAAGGCACCGCCCTGAAGAAAGTACCCCTGGGCGGTTAAAGCACCCCACTCACCAAGTTTTGTAAAGAGGACCGTATGGCGGTCCTCTTTGCTTTGTTGAACCTCCAGAATAAGTTGGTTTATTGCGAGCAAAGAGCAGGCAATCGATAAGGAAGCCCAAAAACCTATCTTTGCTACCTTCACCTTCCTTCCCTTTGCTGCCGCGTATGAAGTTTTCGCGACTTGTCTCCGTCGTTCTGCTACTGGCCCTGGTGGCCGTATTGCTTACCGTTCTCACCTCTTATCAGTTGATTGCGCTCGACCCCGCAGTGGCCCGGGCAGCGCGCTGGCTGTTTCTGGCTGCTTTCGTGGCCTATGGAGTTCAGCGCCGCTCCCTCACGTTCTGGATTGTGGTCAGCATGTTTGTTGGGGCCGAAATCGGAAACGACTTTCCGGCATTCGCCGTGAACCTGAAAGTGCTCAGTGACGTGTTCCTACGGCTAGTCAAGACCATTATTGCACCGCTGGTATTTGCCACGCTGGTGGTCGGCATTGCCGGCCACGCCGACTTAAAGCAGGTAGGTAAAATGGGGCTCAAGGCCCTGATCTATTTCGAGGTGATTACCACGTTTGCCCTTTTCATCGGGCTGGCGGCCATCAACCTAACCAAGGCCGGCGTCGGCATCAGCCAGGCGGGTGTTGCCGCCGAAGCCGAAAAGCTGGAGCCCGTCAAGCAAACCACTGCCGACATCATCCTGCACATCTTCCCCGAAAACATTGCCAAATCGGTGGCCGAAGGGCAGGTGTTGCAAGTGGTGGTATTCGCTATCATCTTCGCTATCGGGCTGGCTATGGTGCACCAAAACAAGCGCCGCCCGATGCTGGAAGTGATTGACAGCTTATCGGAGGTGATGTTCAAATTCACCAATGTAGTGATGTTTTTCGCTCCGATTGGGGTAGGCGGCGCCTTAGCTTACACCGTAGGCAAAATGGGTTTCGAGCCGCTCAAGAACGCTTTTTACTTGCTGCTCACGCTCTACGTGGCGCTGCTAGCATTTCTGCTGCTGGTGCTGTTGCCGGTGGCGCTGCTCATGCGCATTCCCGTTAAGCGTTTCGTGCAGGCCATTGCCGAGCCGGTGAGCATTGCCTTCGCTACCACGTCGTCGGAGGCGGCGCTGCCACGGGCTATGGAAGCTATGGAAGGCATTGGCGTTCCGCGCCGTATTGTGGCCTTTGTGATGCCAACCGGCTATTCCTTCAACCTCGATGGCACGACGCTGTACTTGTCGTTGGCAGCCGTATTTGTGGCGCAGGCCGCCGGCATCGAGTTGTCGTTTGGGCAGCAACTGGTGATGGTGTTTACGCTGATGCTTACTTCGAAAGGCGTAGCGGGCGTACCACGGGCTTCTCTGGTGATTCTGCTGGCTACGGTGGCTTCCTTCAACTTGCCATCTTGGCCGGTATTCATTATCCTCGGTATTGATGCCTTGATGGATATGGCTCGGACGGCGGTCAACGTTATTGGCAACTGCTTGGCCACGGCCGTAGTGGCCCGCTGGGAAGGCGAGTTTGTAGACAACTACGTGGCTCCCGAGCCCATTGAAGGCCTGGCCGAAGTTGATAGCAGTTTGGTGCAGCAGTCACACTAGAACGCTGCATCTGCACAGTTATCACCTACTTCGATGCCTCTGCTTTTCTAAGGTAGAGGCATTTCTTTGCGCATAAGGCTGTGTAAACTATCCGTGGTTAACGCCTGCCGCCGGAAGCAAAATCTAGGGCGCAGGTCCGGGCTGTGCGCTTTATCTTCGTGGTTTCAGTGGCAACGAAGTGGAGCAGGAACTACAGCGCAAGATTATTCATCTGGACATGGATGCCTTCTATGCCTCGGTGGAACAACGCGACCAGCCTACGTTGCGCGGACGGCCCGTAGCCGTGGGAGGCTCACGGCAGCGAGGCGTAGTGGCGGCGGCCAGCTACGAGGCGCGGCAGTTTGGCGTGCGCTCGGCAATGGCTTCGTCGGTGGCGCTGCGCAAGTGCCCGGAGTTGGTGTTCGTGAAGCCGCGCTTCGAGGTGTACAAGGAAGTGTCGCGGCAGATTCGAGCCATTTTTGCGGAGTATACGTCCCTTATCGAGCCCCTGTCGCTCGATGAAGCGTATCTCGACGTGACGCATAACCTGAAGCAGATCAACTCGGCCACACAGCTAGCCCAAGAAATCAGGGCCCGGATTCTGGCCGAAACGCAGCTAACGGCTTCGGCGGGTATTTCCTACAATAAATTCCTAGCCAAGCTAGCCTCCGACTACCGAAAACCGAACGGTCAATTTGTAATCAAGCCAACCGAAGGATTGGCGTTTGTTGAGAAACTCACGGTAGGGCAGTTTCACGGCATCGGGCCGGCCACGGTGGCCCGGTTAAATCAGTTAGGCATCTTTACGGGCTTGGATCTGCGGCAGCAAACAGAGGCTTTTCTGCGGCAGCACTTCGGTAAGGCCGGCACGCACTACTACCACATTGCCCGCGCCCAGGACCACCGCCCAGTGGTAGCCGACCGGGTGCGCAAGTCTATTGGCTCGGAAACCACCTTCGAGCACGACTTGCTCACTCACGACGAGCTACTAGCGGGGCTACAGCCCGTACTGGATGCCGTGTGGGCCGCTAGCCAGCGCACCGGTGCCGCCGGCCGCACCGTAACTCTGAAAGTGAAATATGCTGACTTCCGGCAAATAACCCGGAGCCGCACCTTTCTGGCTTCCATCCGCACCCCTGAGCTGTTAGCACAAGTTAGTTATGAGCTATTAGCGACCCTGCTGCCGCTGCCACTCGGGGTGCGTTTGTTGGGCGTGGCCCTTTCCACGCTGGAAACGGAAATAGAAACGCCCGGGCAGCAACTGATGCTACGATTCTAGCTGGTGCCGATTGGCGGAAGCATAGTTCTGGTAGTTTCAGCCCGCACAGGACGTAGTGTTCGGGCACCAACTTAGGCTGCTTTAGGGACGCGGCGCTTCTTGGTTTTCTTTTTTGGTTTGCGACGGCGGGCGCCTAAGCGTTGACGCTCGGCCTTGCGCTCGGCGCGCGCCTCTAGGCGCTGGGGCAGCCGGGCCGTCAGTTGTTCTCGCACGTACTGGGCCAGAACCGAGAGCGGAACAGAATGTGCGTTGCGTACCACGTTCAACACCTCCCGGCGACGCAGCCAGCTAACGCCCGTCAGGCCTTGGGCCATCAGAAACTGGCGTACTTCTTCCAGTAGCAGCAAGTCCGCCACGGCAGCCCGCTCGACGGTGGCATTGTAGAGCGCCGGCCGGTGCACACACAACTCGCCCGGCGACGCTACCAGTACCCCCACCCACTCGGGTAGTAGGGGCAGCAACTTAGGCAAGTGCTTTTCGGTGACGATAAAGGAAACAAAGTCGTAGGCGCCAGCATAGCAGGTTAGCTGCCGGCTTACCCGTTGGAGCGTGTCACCATCGCCTTTCACTTCGTAGCCGTGCATAAACTGCTCGGTGATGTGCACCACATCGACGCGGGTGCTGCCCGTAGGTAACTCATCGACGTACACGCCGCCGGTAAGCAGCGGATAAAGCAGGGCGCGGATTTCCGGGTCGTTCATTGCGGGGCACAAGATACAGCACGGGCGGCGTTGAAAAAGTAACGAGTTGGCACCAATTGCCTGCCTTTTCAGTCCATTGGTACTCTCAGGTCGTCCTACTGCGCTTGCCGAAGCATCTCGCGCACTGCGCTTGTGGTGGTAGACCAGTTTACCACGCTAGCAAGCTGTTTACAGGTGCGCAGAGGCCAGATCAAGCAGGACGCCCTAAAAAGCGGCAGTCCACACACGCTAGTTGGTTTGCTGGAATATATTTTCGGCCGGCACCTTAAACTCTGTCTTCATTGCTCGATCTATAAAAATGAAACAGCACAATCCTTCTTGCAATGAAAAAAAACCTATTTAACTCCCTGACGCTGGTTCTTGTGCTGCTGACCACGGCCCTGACCGCCCCCGCCCGCGGCCAGCAGCAGCAAGACAATCATCCGGTGCGCCGCGAAATGCAAGTGTACGTCGCGCAAAACGTGTTGCCGGTGGTGCGGCAACAGCGCCAGAAGCTGGAAACCCAACTCGCCACCGCCGACAAAGCGCAGCTAGCCATCTACCGCACGCAGCTCAAGGAAGTACGCCAACGTGGCCAAGCGCTTCGGCAGAGTTTCCGCAGCGCCCCGAGTAGTGCTCCCAAAACCGCTGACCCTGCCAGCCCACAGGCGCACTTTACCGAAGCGCAGCAACAGCAACTTCATCAGCTACGCGCCGAGACTCGGACCATCCTGCTGAATGTAAATCAGATGACCGAGAAGTACGCTAGCAACATTACGCAGCTGCTCCAGGAAATTCAGCCGCAGAAAGAAAAATGGGCAGCGGATATGCAGGCCATTGCGTTTAAAAATGTCACTCCCGAGCAGCAAGAGAAGCTCGGCCGATACAGAGGCCGGGTGCAGCACCGAATTGGCGCAGGCCGGTATTTGCGGCCGACCGCCTTCCTTCTGCTAGACCCCGCTGCTCCTGCCGCTACGCCAGCGGAACGTGAGGCAAGCGGCACCAGCCTTTTCCCAAACCCCGCAGCAGCCACCAACCAACTAGAGTACACCGTAACCAAGGCGGGCCCCGTAACGGTGGAATTGCTTGATAGCCGCGGCAATGCCCTACGCACCGTAGCGCAGGAAGTGAAGCAGGAGAAAGGCTCCCATACCCTCGAAGTCAACCTCGCTGAATTGCCGAAGGGCACTTACTACTACAAAATAACCACCCGCGCCGGCTCGGAAACTAAGCGGTTTGTAAAAGAATAAGCGGCCCTCTTTTACCGTTTAAAAAGCCAATCTCGTTCTGGGGTTGGTTTTTTCCGTTTGCCCCTTGCTTCTTCCACTACCTGAAACCGTCAGCCATCTAAAATGATGCTTGACACTGCCGCTGCCTTATCGAAATAGGTATTTTACGACGGCTGCCAAACCTACGCGTATAGGCATGCCCACTCGAATCCCTTCTATCTTTGCCCCCTATGCTCCGCAACCCGCTTACCTGGCTTCTGCTCTTTGTTATTTCTACCGCGCTGGCGGCTTGCTGCGGCTCCGTGGCCTGCGACTGTCGAGATGAACTAGATGATGTCCTGGTTTTTCGGTTCAACCTTGACACCACTACTTCCTCCGGTTTTCGGGCCAGCCAGCTCGACACGGTTTACATCCGGCGCGTGCCCCTCGATACAGCGCAGCGCCCTCGCACCGAGACAATAAGAGTAACCGGCGGAAGACGCCCGGTAGTGCAAACGGTAGCCATCAATAACAATCAGCCTTTCGTCCAAAGCGGCTCCCGCAAGCTCGACGAATACAATTACACCATCTATCTAGGCAAGCGCGACGTCCCCACCGACAGCTTCTTGATTACAAACGTCTTGCTGCAAGACGAGATAGTGGGCAATGGCTGCTGCTCCTGCAACTCCAACATCCGCAAAGAGCTTAGAGTTGATGCGCAACGCTTTGATTTAGCGGACCCTACCAACCGGGACTTGCCCGACACAGTTCTGCTTAATCGTAAAAGGTAACAGCTACCGAACGTCCGGTAGAAGAAGGATTTGCGTATAGAACTATGCTCCCGGTAGTGAGCCGCAATGATTTGGCTACCTTCGGTGTTGTTGCTTTACCTATGCTACCCGAACCTACAATTGCCCGCAAAACTCTCTCGGAGTTTCCTTTTAAATCGACTCTTAGTTTCGAACCGATTATTGCGTACTGGCAGGCCCACGAGGATGATCAGAATCCGGGTTTGGCCTTGCTGGCGCGTGCCATTGGGGAAAAGGTAGCCGAACAATCTTGGGCCCGAGGCCCTATCACGGACATGGCCGTGCTGGAATGCAACTGCGACCTAGTAGAAACGCTGATGCTGGCTATGTTTCCGCCGGCTTCCTTTAACTCCGATATAAGCGGGGCTATTGCGCCGTTTCAGCGGTATAGCTTCTACCACACGCCCCGCTTTGCGGAGGTGCTGCTGACGAGTTCCAAAACCATCAAGCAGCCGCTCAATATCGACAACCGAGTCCTGGAAATTCATTCCACCCGAATGGCTTACCAGTTGATTCTCGACCAAGTATACGGGGTGCAAATGCCTCAGTACGGGACTATCATTTTCACCGTACCCGACTACAGCATTGGGCTTTATCGCCATTACGGCGTTGATTTCAACACCACTTTTCTTAAAGTGCGGGTGGTAGGCGGCCCACAGCCCGAGCTTACTTCCGAGCAAATAGAGCGCCTCACTCGCAACCCTCACCGCATCGACATCTGGCAGGAGCTACTGCCCGTGGATCGGTTCGAGTTGGAGGGCTTCCACATCCTGCACCTAGTGGATGTTACCGACCAGGAAATCTTGTCGGAGCTGAAATACGACTTGCTGGAGCGCGACGTACTGCAAGCCTCCGACCGGCTCGAGCAGATTCAGGAAAAACTGCGCGTGCTGTTTGGGCGGCCGTTTTTGCAGCTCGGCATTGCGGCCTACGACGAAAAGAAGCAGGCTTTCGTGGATTTCGGCCGCAAAATCAACCACAGTTTCCTCACCAAGCAGCTCCACAGCCAGGACGCCGGCTCGGGCTTCCGGCAGATTTACCGTGAGCTGTGGCAAAACCGCCAGCCGTTGGTGCTCGAAAACGTGGAAACGGCCGACATTCCCGAAGATTTGCGCCAGCAGATTCTGAGCTTGGGCATTCGCTCGGCTATTCTGGCGCTGCTGCCCTACGGCGATGATACGGTGGGCTTGCTGGAGTTGGGCTCGCCCAATATCGGTGACCTCGACGAATTCGACGTGGAAACGGTGGCTCAGTTCGTGCCGTTGTTTGCGGTGGCCGTGAAGCGCAACGCCGAGGAAATTCATACCCGCGTGCAGGCCATTATCAAGGAGAAGTTCACGGCCATCCATCCGACTATGGAATGGCGCTTTACTAATGCGGCCCAGAACCTACTGCAAAAAGTGGAAGACGGCAACCGCAACGCCGAGATGGAAGACATTGTCTTCCATGATGTCTTTCCGCTGCACGGTTCCTCCGATATTCGCGGTAGCAGCACGGCCCGCAACGAAGCCGTGCAGGGCGACTTGATTGAGCACCTCACGCTGGCCAACAAAGTGTTGAAAAAGGCGGCCGAATTTCAGGCGCTGCCTATTCTCGACGAACTGAAATTCTATGTCAACAAAAACCTGCGTCGTTTGCGCCAGGGTATTGTGTCGGGGGATGAAGTGAGCATTTTCGAGTCGTTGAAAACCGAAGTAGAACCACTGTTCGAATACTTGGGACGGAACACGCCTGCTTTGGAGCCGGTTATCAGCCAGTATTGGTCGAACATCGACCCGGAGCTTGGCATTGTCTACAAGCGCCGCAAGGCCTTCGAGCAAAGCACCACCCTACTCAACGACACGGTGAGTGACTACCTGGACGAGGAAGAGGAAAAGGCGCAACTGATGTTCCCGCACTACTTCCAACGCTTCAAAACCGACGGCGTGGAATATAACATCTACGTGGGCGCATCCTTGGTGGAAAACAAGCCGTTTGACATGGTTTTTCTGAAAAACCTGCGGCTGTGGCAACTCCTGGTGATGATAGAGATTACGCGCCGCTCTGCTACCCTCAAGCCCCAATTGCCCGTTCCGCTCGACACCACGCAGCTCATTCTCGTCCACGGCCAATCGTTGAGTATTCGGTTCCGGCAGGATGAGCGCCAGTTTGATGTAGACGGCGCCTACAACATCCGCTACGAAATCATCAAGAAGCGCATCGATAAGGCCACCGTGCAAGGCACTGGCGAGCGGCTAACTCAGCCCGGCCACATTGCCATCGTCTACACGCAGCAGCGCGAAAGCGAAGAGTACTGCGAATACCTGGATTACTTGCAAGACCGCGGCCTGCTCGAACCCGAAGTGGAAGAGTTGGAATTGGAAGAGCTACAAGGCGTGAAAGGCCTGCTGGCTTTGCGCGTGAAGGTGAAGCTGGAATAGACACCCGGGAGTAAGGCCCTTTCCTGCTTGGTAAGCAGAAAAGGACCTTATTTTTCGCTCGCAACTCACGCTTCACAGCCAACAATGCCAGCGCTACTCGACAATCAGGCGGCGCAGGACGCGGGCTGAGCCCGCGTGCACACGTAGCGCATACATGCCTGAGGCTAAGCCGGCTAAGCTTAGCTGCTGGTGCAAGCCACCGGCGGGCAGTGCAACCGTGCGCGTGTGCACAACCCGGCCCAACGCGTCGGTGAGCGTGAGCGTGGCCTGCCTTGCACCGGGTACGGCTGGCAACTCCACAGTGGCCGTGGAGTGGGCCGGATTCGGGCTTACGCGTAGTGCATTCAGGCTAGCCGAAGAGTGGGTTGCCAGCAAATTATTACAGGAGCCTGAGCCGGTTAGCGGATTTTGAGTGGTGAAAAAAGGACTCTGGTTGAGAGTCGCTTGCTCGCTGGCGCGCAAATAAGTGGCGGGATAGGTGATGTATCCTAAGTACATCAGGTCGTTGGCGTCGCAGGAACTTTGGCCCTCGTCGCAGCCGGGAGGATGGGGCAAGCCGAAAGCGTGGCCTAGTTCGTGGCCCAGTCCGCCCACCCAGCGGCAAGGCGGGTACTGCACCGGTTCCGAATCGGTGGGGCAGTAGCGGATAGCAGGTTCACCAACTAAGCCCCGCAAATCGTTGGAACCTACCACCAGGATTCCGCCGCCCCCGCAGCCGCCGCACTGCCCGCAGCCCGATTCGGCGTCGATGTAGATGGCGTACACGTAGTTCGGGTCGTTGTAGCCACCACCCGTTGCGGCAAAGGCATCTTGGGCTGCGTTGTAGAAAAACTGGGCAAATGTGTCTCCATTGGGGTTGGTCTGGTACCAAGCTACCGAATGGGTTGTTTGGTAGGTCTCGACCACTGGCGTGTGCAGGCTGAACGTTTTGTTGTTACCGAGTTGCTGCTGATACCAGCGTTGTAGGTCACGACCGGCGTTGGCAATGGCCCCTGCGTAAATTGGGTTGATAGTTCGGTCGCTCGGAACCAGATAGATAAGCCGCACTCGGGGAGCAATTAGCAAACTCGGAGATGCACTCGGAGCGGCCAAGCCGAAAACTTGGTCAGTAGCCGGCCGAACCGGGTTTTCGGGTCGGCACGAATGCAGAATCGGGCGTATGGAGGGAGTTGAATTAGTTGGTTGGGCTTGGGTTATGTGGCCTGCCAGTAGCAGTGACAGCGCGCATGCTATGCGCAGAAACAGAGTTTGAGAAACGAGTTTCATACAAGCATAAAGAACAGGAGCATTCATGAAAGCCACCGCCACTACCATTCTGCCTTGAGCCGGCGAATGAGAGGCCGCAGCACAAGCTGATTTAGCCTGCCTATTAAATATATATAAAAACTAATATTATTTTCTGTGTATTTCTATCCCCTGCTACTTGCTCGTGCCTCCCAAGTCGTTGGTGCGCGCTAGTTCTGTTCATTGCGCATTCGCCTAGCCCATCTGCTGCTGCTCTCGCCACCATAGCCGCAAGGCGATGCGCAGCAGAATCAGCCACAGGATGCCTGCGGCAAAGCCGGCCAGCACATCGGTGGGGTAGTGCACGTGCAGATAAATGCGGGTAAAGCCAATGACCACAGCCCACAGCACCAGCAGCACAACCCAAGCCGGGTGACAACGGTGTCGCCAGAGCAACCACGCCAGGCTGCCGTAAAGGGCCATCCCAATCATGGCGTGGCCACTTGGAAAGCTAAGCCCTTGCTGAAACAAGAGCGCCGATGAAGGTCGGGTGCGGTGATAGTGTGTTTTGAGCAGTTGATTGAACAGCGAAGCGCCCAACACCGCTAGAAATACTTCCAATGCTTCGCGCTTGCGCCCCCACCAACGCAGTAAAGCAGGTCCTAATGTGCCGGCTATAATTAGGAAGGGGAACGACGCAAAGAAAGTGATGAACTTCGCAACGGAAGTAAGCCAGGGCCAGGTGGTGCGCAACTCGTCCATGTGCTGAAAACCCCAACTATCGAATTGCGCGGAGTTTGCTACGAATACCACCCGCGTCAGGTAGAAAAATAGCAGCAACGATGCTATGAATGCGCCTCCCACTAGCAGCACTTCCAAAGTCAGGAAACTAACAACGGCGAGCAGGCGGGCAGTGATAGGTTTCTTCATCACAGACAGATAACGCAGATTTCCTGCTGATTACGCAGATGCAGTTCTTGTTGGTTGGCTAGCCGCCGCCGAAAGCTGGCTCCGGAGAGGGAGGATATAAACGCAGAAAGCCGGTCCATTCCTGGACCGGCTTTCGGGGTGCGCTCGGGGAGACTCGAACTCCCACACCTTGCGGAACTGCCGCCTGAAGACAGCGCGTCTACCAATTTCGCCACAAGCGCAAAGTAGTTACCAAACCACAAATTCCCGTTCGGAATGCTATTTGGTTCTGCAAAGATAAGGGCATTTTCTAAGTGAAGGCAAATTCTTGGCTAAAAAACCAAACAAATCTTTGTATTAAAACCTGCATTCAGACCTTATTCAGGCTGTTTTCCAGTTGATTGCGCTTGAATCTTGAGCGGTTTTCTCGCCCGAATTTCTACCTGTTTCAGCAGCGGAATTGCAACTATCAGCCACACTAGTCCGGCCATCAAACCGGCCACCACATCGGTAGCATAGTGCACACGCAGATAGACCCGGGTAAGGCTGATGAGAGCCACCAGTAGCACCAGTCCCCCGATCAACGACCAGCGCCAAGTGGCCTTTCGGATGTGCGTGTAGGCAAGGTAAATCAACAAGCCATAGAAGGAGGCGGAAATCATGGCGTGCCCGCTCGGAAAGCTGAGCCCCGTTGCCGACACCAGCGGCAGCAGCGGCCGGGGCCGCTGGTAGAACTGCTTGAGCGCCAGGTTGAGCGTGATGCTGCCCAGGGCCACCACCGGCACGAGCAGGGAGTTCCAACGGTGCTTACGCACCAGCAGAAACCAGTTGATTAACAGGCAAGCGGCCACCATAATAAAGTTGCGAGAAGCCAAGAACGTAACCGCCTCCACCCACTGCTGCCGAGGCCCGAGCAACTGCCGCGTCCAGCGGAAAGCAGCGGCATCGAAAGTGGCCGGATCCTGGTCGAACACCTCCCGGCTCAGCGCCAGAAACCCCACTACTCCCGCAATGCCAAGCACCAGCGTGACAGCAAACTCGGTGAGAAAAAGGATGGACATGGCCCGCAAGCGGCGTAAATGCCTGGTCATAAGCAGCAGGATAGCGTAAGCAGGGATGCTTGAAGCCCGGAGCGGAGTAGGTCCGGTGGCAGGATAACGGTTTCGTCAGGGCGGCCGTTGCCTGCCTGAATTTGTGGTCTAAGCAAACATGCATGTCTCCTTCCCTTCCTGATGCCGGCTTCGACCGGGTAGCAGCCTTCTACGACCCGTTGAGCCGGCTCGTGTACGGCCAGGCGCTACTACACGCCCAGCAGCACGCCTTGGCGGTGGGGTTGCCGCCCGGTGCGCCGCACTTGCTTGTTGTTGGGGGCGGCACGGGGGCCGTGCTACTGGAAATCCTGCACCTGCGGCCCCAGGCCACCATCGTGTATCTGGAAGCGTCTCTCCTGATGCTGGATAAAGCCCGGTCCCTGTTGCACCGCCAGCGCCCAACGGCGGTGCAGCAAGTAAAATTTCAGCTCGGCACAGAAAAGGCCCTAACCGGTCAGCAGGTTTTCGACGGCCTTATTACCTTTTTCTTTCTCGACCTGTTCGACCCGCTACGACTGCGGCAGGTAGTGGCGCAGTTAAACGCAGTTCGTCGGCCCGCGGCGCCTTGGCTGCTGGCTGATTTCGCGCCGCCACAAAGGTGGTGGCAGCGGGGGTTGCTGTCGGTTATGTATGGTTTTTTTCGCCTCACGACGGGTATTACTGGCCGCAACATGCCCCCTATTTCGGCGGAACTAGCGCGGTTGGGCTTGCGAGCAGACCAGCAAAAACGGTTTTTTAAAGGCATGGTGGAAGCGTCGGTGTGGATACCGTGGAGCGCCTGACGCAGAAAGCTGTTCCCCGTTGTTACGCTATTGGGTATCGGCAACGTCGGCTACCTTTAGCGCGTCCTTCGCTTTCTTTTCTCTCTTCTTTTGATGATTCGGAAAACTGCTGCTGCTTTTTTGCTGGCGCTGCCGCTGGCTTTTTGTGAACCCGTGGCCGCGCAGGCGCCCGTTGCGTACACGGTTGCTTTTCCTAATGCCGTACACCACGAGGCCCGCATCAGCGCCACGTTTGCACAGTTGCCAACGGGCCCTTTGCAGGTGCGCATGGCCCGCTCGTCGCCGGGGCGCTATGCGCTGCACGAATTCGCCAAGAACGTGTACGATGTGAAAGCCACTGACTCGAAAGGCAAAACCCTGAACATCAGCCAGCCCGACCCGTACGGCTGGGACGTAGCCGGCCACGATGGCACCGTCACGTTCAGCTACACGCTGTTCGGCGACCGGACCGATGGCACCTACGCCGGTATTGATATTCGGCATGCCCACCTCAATATTCCGGCCACCTTGGCATTCGCCCGCGGCCTGGAGCAGCGCCCGGCCGAAGTGAAGTTTGATTTGCCCACGGGCTGGCAAGTGGCTTCGCAACTGCGGCCCGATGCAGCTAAAGGCACCTGGTACGCGCCTAACCTGCAATACCTCATGGATTCGCCGACTTCGCTAGGACCGCAGAAAACGCGCACCTGGCAGGAACAAGGCCGCACCATTGAAATGCAGGTACTGCACGAAGGCACCGATGCCGAGCTGGACAGCTACGTGGCTCAAGCCAAAAAGGTGGTAAAAGAAGCTGCCGCTGTTTTTGGGGAGTTGCCGGAGTACGATTTCGGGCGCTACACCTTCGTTGCCAACTACCTGCCCCAGACCAGCGGCGACGGAATGGAGCACCGCAACTCCACGTCCCTCACCAGCAACCGCCCCCTGCGTGGTCCCGGCGCCCTCGACAACCTCGGCACGGTGTCGCACGAGTTTTTCCACAGCTGGAACGTGGAGCGTATCCGTCCCAAAGACCTGGAGCCCTTCGATTTCGAGCGGGCCAACATGAGTAGCAACTTATGGTTTGCAGAGGGCTTCACGCAGTATTACGGCGAGTTGCTGCTGCGCCGCGCTGGCGTCTACACCGACCAACAATACTGCGCGGAAGCCCTGAATGGCCTCGTCAATTCCATTCTGCTTTCGCCGGGGGCGGCCCTGTACTCGCCGGTGCAGATGAGCCAGCAAGCCCCTTTCGTGGATGCCGCCGCCGCCATTGACCCCAACAACCGCGCGAACACCTACCTCAGCTACTACTACATCGGCGGGGCCAATGCCTTGGCGCTGGATTTGGAGCTGCGTGAAAACCACAAAACCACCCTCGACGCCTTCATGCGCGCCGTGTGGCAGCAGCACGGCAAACCGCAGCGCAACTACGCGCCTGAGCGCCCTTATACCATCCCCGATTTGCAGCGGGTGCTCGGCGAAGTCAGCAAAGACACCGCCTTTGCCGGGCGCTTTTTCCGGGAGCATATTTATGGGCATGAGTTGCCCAAGTTCGAGCAGTTGCTCACGCCGGCTGGTTTACAGCTCCGCAAGGCCAAGGCCGGCCAAGCCAGCTTTGGCCTCACGCGCCTCCAGTTCCTGCCCGACAGCAGCGGCGCGGTACTGCCCGCTACATCCATTGTGGGCAGCCCGCTCTACGTCGCGGGCATCGACCGGGAGGACGTGCTACTCAAATTCGATGGCCAACCGCTGAAGCGGGCGAAGGTGCTGCAACAGCTTCTGGCCAAGCACAAGCCCGGTGATGTGGTACCGCTGGAAGTGCGCGCCCGCGACGGGGTGCGCACCGTGCAGGTCACGCTACAAGAAGACCCGATGCTGGAGGTTGTACCGCTGCCTACCGCCACTCGCCAGCAGCTTGCCTTCCGCAAAGCGTGGCTGAACGGCAAAGCCAAGTAGAATTGTTGTTCCGACCGCAGGGAAGAATCTAACTTGAAATCGTTCAACGAAATACTTCAGCTTCCTCCCTGCGGCCGGAATGACAGGTTACCGCTTGTATTTTACAACATGCCCTCCCCACCCCTCGACCAGCGCCTGTGGCTGCTGTACGCCATTATCCTGATTGACATCATTGCGGGGGCGGCTATTGGGCCAGTGATGCCAGAATTTGTGCGCGGATTGCCCGAGCCGCAACTGTGGCTGCTGGTCGGGATGGGCATATTCCTGGGCGTGCAGCTGTTTTCGGCGCCACTGCTCGGGCGTTTGAGCGACGGATACGGACGGCGGCCCATTTTCATTGTGTCGGCGGTGGGCACGCTCCTGGCCAATGTGCTGCTGCTGCCGGTGCGGGCGGGCCTGTATTTCGCGAATCGCGCCTCCGACGGCCTTACCAATGGCATGTACGCCACGGTGCGCTCGGCCATCACCGACATTTCGCCGCCCGAGCGGTTGTTCAAGAACCTCGGCTTGGAGGGCGCTATCATCTCGCTGGGCTTTGTATTGGGGCCTATGGCGGCCGGAGTGCTGCTTACTGCTTTGCAGGTGCCGCCCGCGCAGCAGGCCACCTATGTGGTACGACTGGCCGTAACGCTGGCGGCGCTCAACATTGGATTGAGCTTGTTGCTACGCGAAACGCATCAGCAGCGCAATGGTGTGCGCGGCAGTGAGCTTCGAACTGAGTTGGCTCGTTCGATCAATCCGCTCACCCTCTGGACCAGGCTGCAAGTGAAAGATGCCAGCAACCCCGGCGTCCGCCGGATTGTGCTCACCCAAGTGGCCCTTACACTCAGCACCGGCTACTACGTGTACTTCGTTCCTTACATGAGCTTAGGCGAGCTACGGATGGATGCCCGCACCATCTCCTACTTCTTCATGTTTTTTGGGGCCTTGAGCATCGTGTTGAACTACGGATTCTACACCTACCTCGCCGACCGCATCAACCAGCGCCGCGCCATTGTGTGGTTGGCCGCGCTCGGCACGCCGGTGCTGGTGGGCTACGGGCTAACGGGAGCTTCTCGGGAGGCCTTTGTGGTGTTGGTTGTGCTGGATTGCCTCACGCTTTCCTTGATTCAGGGCTTGCTGGAAGGGCTGCTGGCCCGGCGCACCACGGACGCAGACCGGGGCGAGATATTCGGGTTGAACCAGGCGTTCCAGGGGCTGGCCAGCTTCGGCTCCACGCTGGTTTGCGGGCTACTCTCGGTGCTGGATTTGCGGCTGCCGTGGGCGTGGTTTGCGTTGTGCCTGGCACTGGTGGCCGCACTGGCTTGGAACCGTAAACCACCGCCTTCTTCCGCAACCGAAGAGTCGGGGCAGGCAGCCTGATGGGAGCTGTTGCCGACTAGATTATATTCGACTGTTTTCACTTCACGCGCACTTGGTAGTGGAAATCGAGGCTGATTGTTGTAATGAATCCTGTCAATAAGCGATACAGTGTTTCAAACCAGACAGCAACCTCCTTTTACTACCTGCTTGCCATGCCTATCTTCGATGATATAGCCAAAGCCGCCAAAGACTTTTTCGTGGAAGGCGACGACACCCCTGCAACTCCTGTCTCCACCAGCCAGGCGCAGCCGCTGGCCAGCATCCCTCCTTTCGCTTCCGCGCAGTTGAGCGCAGCGTCAACCGCTAACGCTTCTGCAACGCAACCCGAACAGCGCCACTTAGACCACATTGCGGGGTTGCTGGCCGGCGACGGCAAGGATTTTGGGGCGTACATGAAGATGGTGAAAAGTATGGCCGCCGCGGGCATGTCGGGCTCACTGCTCTACCAGACAGCTTTCAATGCTTTTGCTGCCGTAACCGGGGCCACTGTACCTGGTTTGCTCGCTTCGGCAGTTAAGTTTGAAAACGCGCTGGAATCAGACCGCAACAAAGTGCTCGAACGTCACCGCGAAAAGATGGGCGAAATTAAAATTGCCAATGCCGCGCCGAGCACCCTGCTGCAACTGACGGCCCAAGAGCAGCAACTAACGTTGGAAATCGCAGAGTTAGCCCAGCAACTACAAGCGAAGCAGCAACAGCTAACCGAAACGCAGCAGCAGCTAACCGAAGAGCGGCAAAAAACGCAGTCGGCGCTGGCTAGCTATGAAGCAGCCAATACCAGTGCCTTAGCCGAGCTACAAACGCACCGCAAAGCCGCCGAAACGTTTTTGGTGGCCAGTGGAACGCTCCCTAAATAGAAACGCACCTGCGTTCCAGGCACCAGGCAGCAGCTAGCTTGGGAAAAGCTGGAAAAGCACGGCTCGTGTGTTATCTTTCAAGAAAATGCACCTCTAATGCAGCCTTTGCGTTGGATATCTTATCCATCCGGTATCTGTATCGACTGACTTTCTCGCTGTCTTATGCTACGTCTCTCTATTTTCCTTGTGAGTTTGCTGCTCGTCGGCTCCGCAGCGGCCCAAACCATGCCTATGGCCAACGTCGGGCTGGCTACGTCTTCGCCTACCTTGCCTGGTATATTTGGTTCGCGCCAAAGCTTCCGCGTCAATGCTGGGTTTATGACGGCGGGCCGATACGGGTCAGCTTCGTACGTTAGCCCCGAGTTGGGTTACAAGCTTAGCAACCGGCTTACGGTGTTCACGGGCTTAACCTACATGCGCCTCAACCCGGGCATAACCACCTACTCCGGTGGCGACGGGGCGCCCCGAGCTTGGAGCGGCACCAACCAATACATCGTACAGGCTGGCGCGCAATACGCCGTATCGCCGCGGCTGGCCCTCACGGGTACGGCGTGGAAAGATTTGTCGGGTTCCGTACCCAGAGGTATGGTGGTGAATCCGTATGCCGGTTTCGGCGGAAACATGGGCTCGGGCGTGAGTTTGCGCGCCGATTACATGATTACCGAGAACCTGACCATATCCGGCGGCATTCGGACCAGTAACGGACAATCCAGCACCTATCCGGGCTATTCGCCTGGTCTGACCGGCGGCGGAATGTGGTAGGCGCCACCTATTCGTTGAAATTGTTGCACATAGCCTGAAGACCTCCCGATAGGCTTGGTTCTTCCTGCCTTCAAACTTCTTGCTCACAAATCCACGCAAAGCCTCGGGAATCTTCCGGGGCTTTGTTGTTTCTTTGGCTCCCTTCATTCTTATCTGCCCGCATGGCTGCCCGCCCCACGTACGTCCGCAACGAAAAGCTGAAAACGATTCGACCTAATTACTTAGGCAACAAGATGATTGGCGCCCAATTCTGCAACGGAGAAGAGCTGTATGAGCCTAGCTTCAGCACGGTGCTACGCTGGCAAACCACCAAGAACCCGCAGAAAGAAGAAAAAAAAGTTGACACTTGGGTACCCGACGTGAAGGACTGCACCGCTTTTCTGAAGAGCACCGACGACGGGCTGGTATGGCTGGGGCACGCCAGCTTTGTGCTCCGCGTAGGCGGCGTCACGCTGCTCACCGACCCCGTATTGTTTTCGTCATTTGGCTTGCGCCGCCGCCATGCCCTCCCCTGCCGCCACGAAGACCTTACCGGCATTAACTACCTGCTGCTCAGTCACGGGCACCGCGACCATCTCGACGCTGAGTCCATCAAGTTGCTGGCTGGCCAGAACCCAGCTATGCAGGTCCTGACTTCGCTGCGGATGACGCCGCTGCTGCGCGGTATGGCGCGTGGGCTACAGGTGCAGGAGGCCGGGTGGTGGCAACAGTACGACTTGGGGCCCACCGCCCCATTCGAGCTATTCTACCTGCCTGCCTCGCACTGGCACCGGCGCGGCCTCAACGACCTGAACCGCGTGCTGTGGGGCAGTTTCCTGATTCGCACGCCCGACTTCCGTACCATCTACTTCGCGGCCGATACTTCCCTGGCCGACCATTTCGAGGACATCGAGAAGCAGTTTGGCCCGCTCGATATTGTGCTGATGCCGATTGGCGCCTACAAGCCGCCCTACATGATGCAACTAAGTCACGTAAACCCGCACGAAGCCGCCAAAGCGGTTAACCAACTGCGAGCCGGCCACGTGGTGCCCATGCACTACGGCACCTTCGACCTTTCCGATGAGCCCGCTTCCGAGCCGTTGCGCGAAATCAAGACGGTGGCGCATGGCGGCATGCTGCGCGGCGAGCTGCACACGCCCGCCGTGGGCGAAGTGATGCGCTGGCAGGAGTGGGAATAGAAATTATCTTGGGGAAGCGCCGTCTGTAGCTGATTCTATAAACTCACTTTCAACGACAAGCCACTACTCCACCGATGCTAGTTACCAACTGTTGCTGAGCAGTATCCGGACTTCCCGTTCCAATAATAACGGGCTGAAACCAACATAAATTAAGTAAACCAGCTATATTAAATACAATTAATTTGGTCATAAATTCCTTTTAATATTATTTTAATCATAAATTTTGTAAACATTTTTTATTTTTAATCATTCTAGTTGCGTTAAGTACGAATTGACAGAGGGCAAGCTTGCTAGATGTTCCCTATTCGCTAAGTAAGCCGTACAGGGTGTATTTTCGCCCGCCGATGGCTCACGTTAGCCTGACGGGTTTCGGGGCCTTTAGCACTTGTCCCTTTCGCATCTATTATGGCCTCCAAAAATTTAGTTTTACCACCGCCTACTCCCTGGCAGCGCCTTACGCGCATGCTCGAACCGGAACGCCGTTCCATCCGTTACATTCTCTTCTACGCCATAGCTATCGGCCTGATTGGCTTGACATTACCGCTGGGTACCCAAGCAGTATTCAACCTGCTTTCCACGGGGGCGGTGTTCAACTCCACTTACATCCTGATTGGGGTGGTGGTGCTGGGCGTGATGCTGGGCGGTTTTCTGCTCATCGGGCAGATGACGATGGTGGAAGCCATTGAGCAGCGCTTGTACACCAAGGCCGCCATTGAGTTTGCGTACCGGCTGCCCCGCATCAAGCCGGAAATGCTGGAAGGCGAAAACCCACCCGAGCTGGTCAACCGCTTTTTCGACGTTTTGACGGTGCAGAAAAGCTTGAGCAAAGTTCTCATTGACTTGATGTTTGCCGGCGTCCAGATTCTGTTCGGCATCATTGTGCTGTCGTTCTACCACCCGGTTTTCATTGGGTTTGGCTTGCTCACGCTGCTGCTATTGGTGCTGATTTACATGCTGAACTACCGCCGGGCCATGCGGACCAGCCTGGAAGAGTCAAGTGAGAAGTACAAGACCGTAGATTGGCTGGAGCAGGTAGCCGGGGCGCTGCCGGAGTTCCGCGACGACCCTGCCGCGCAGAAGCTTGCCCTGCAACGCACCGACGAGCTAACGGCCAAGTACCTGCACGCCCGCAACGACCATTTCAAAGTATTAAAGGGGTATTTCCGCTGGTCGGTGGTGCTGCGCACTTTGCTAACGGGCGGGCTGCTGATAGCCGGTACGCTGTTTGTGGTGTCGCGGCAGATGACGCTGGGGCAGTTTGTGGCGGCCGAGGTGCTCATCGTGCAAATCAGCAGCTCCATTGAGAAGCTGGTGATGGGCGTGGGTACCATCTTCGACATGCTGACCGGCGTGGAAAAACTGGCCGTAGTAACGGATTTACCTCTCGACGACAAAGAAACCGCTGTAACTCATGCTTAATCTGTCAAATCAAACGGTGGACAACGCCGTCTGGGACCAGGAGTTGCACCGCTCCCAAGCGGAGCTACTCGACCCTAAGGGCGGAAAACGCTTAGGCCGGGTGTTTATGGTTGTTGGGGCGGTGTTCATTATTATTCTGTTTCTGCCGTGGCGCCAGACCATCGAAGGCACCGGCGCACTTACCACGCTCAGCCCCCAAGACCGGCCCCAAACCGTGCAGAACGCCATTGCGGGCCGTATCGAGCACTGGAACGTGCGCGAAGGCCAGTTGGTGAAGAAGGGCGACACGCTGCTCACCATTTCCGAAATCAAGGACGAGTACTTCGACCCCAACTTGCCCGAGCGCCTGCGTGAACAGCTGGCAGCCAAGCGCGGCAACGTAAACGCCAACGTAGCCAAAATCCAGGCTACCGACCAGCAGCTGACGGCCCTGCGCCGCACCCTGACCGTGCAGCTGGAAGCCGCCGGCAACCGTGTTACTCAGGCCCGCAATACCGTTTCCATCGATAGCGCCGATTTGGTGGCCGTCACCAACTTCTACCAGATTGCCAAAAACCGGCTGGCCCGCTACGAGGAAGGCTACAAAAACGGCCTGTTCTCCCTCACCGACATTGAAACGCGGCGGCTGAAACTTCAGGAGGACTTGGCGAAAGTAGTAGCCCAGCGCAACAAGCTGCTGAACTCCCAACAGTCGTTGGCCAACGCGCAAATCGAGCTGGCCAACCTGCGGGCCAAGTACGAGCAGGACCTGGCCAAAACCTTGTCGGACCGCAGCTCGGCCGTGTCGAGCCAGGCCAGCTCGGAGGGTGAAGTAGCGGCGCTGCGCAACAAAATCAGCAACGTAGAAGTGCGGCGCGGCTTGTACGTGGTGCGGGCCCCGCAGTCGGGCTTTGTGGTGCGCACGCTCAAGGCCGGCATCGGCGAAACCATCAAGGAAGGCGAATCTATTGCCACACTGCAACCCGATGCGCCCGTGCTGGCCGCCGAAATGTACGTGCGGGCCATGGATGTACCGCTGATTCAGCGGGGCCGCCCCGTGCGCATCCAGTTTGACGGCTGGCCGGCAGTGCAGTTTTCGGGTTGGCCCTCGGTGGCCGTGGGCACGTTTGGCGGCACCGTAGCGGTGATTGACGTGGTGAGCACCACCAACGGCAAGTACCGCCTGCTGGTACGCCCCGACCAGCACCACGAGCGAGACCACCCGTGGCCGGCGCAGCTACGGTTGGGCTCGGGCGTGTACGGCTGGGTTATCTTGGATTCGGTGCCGGTGTGGTACGAAATCTGGCGGCAGCTCAACGGTTTCCCGCCCAGCTTGCAAGCCGCGCCCAACGAGGCTCCAATAAAAGCAGAAGCGGAAAAAAAGTAGCACTATGAGGATGCCGACTATCACTGAACTTGTGGGTTGTGGCACCCGCGGGCGGCACTTGCTTGCGGTGCTTTTGCTGTTGGTGGCAGGCAGCACCCAGGCCCAGGACCCGCGCCTGCCTGCCCGAAAGCCCGGTTTGGAGCCCGCCCCGCTGCAAACCCGCCAGCTGGCCGCCGACCGGTTGCCGACGGATACGGCCCGCGTGTTTTCGTTGCAGGACCTGGCCGATTTGGTGTTTGCCAACCACCCGGTAGTGAAGCAGGCCGCCCTGCTCAGCGCCGATGCGCAGGCGCAGGTGCAGCAGGCCCGCGGCGGCTTCGACCCCAAACTGGGCGCGGGCTTCGACCGGAAACTGTTCGGCGGCACCGAGTACTACAACAACTGGGGGAACGAGCTGAAAGTCCCGATCTGGCCGGGCGGCATCGACCTGAAAGCCAGCTACGACCGAATGGTGGGCACCTACGTCAACCCCGAGTACCGCACCCCACTCGACGGGCTGGCGGGCGTGGGCCTGTCGGTGCCATTGGGCCAGGGGCTGCTGATTGATGCCCGCCGCAGCACCCTGCGTCAGGCCCGCATCATGGTTGCGGCGGCCGAAGCCGACCGGGTAAAGCAAATCAACGAAGTGTGGCTGCAAGCCGCCAAGGACTACTGGAACTGGTACTATTCCTACCAGCAAACTCTGCTCATTCAGGAAGGCGTGAATTTAGCTGAAACTCGGTTTCGGGGCATCAGTCTTCGCGCCTTACTCGGCGACCAAGCCCCCGTCGACTCGGTGGAAGCCCAGATAACCGTGCAGGACCGGCAGGTGCAGGCCGAGCAGCTACAAGTGGAGGTGCAAAACGCCCGACTGTTGCTGTCCAACCACCTCTGGAACCGCGACGGGCAGCCCGTGGAGCTGCCCCGCTACGCCGTGCCCCAGGTGCCATCCCTCACGCGGGTGGACTCCGTTCGATTCGAGCAGTTGCGGGAGCTGGCCGCCGACCGGCACCCCACGCTTATCAAGCTCGACGCCAAAATCCGGCAGCTGGGCGTGGAGGAACGCTACCGCCGGGAACTGCTTAAGCCCAAGCTGAACGTGAGCGGCACCCTGCTCAGCCGCGGCGACTTCTACCGCTCCGAGATGCCTACTTATTATAATTTCGGGCGCGACAACTACAAACTGGGCGTTGATTTTGCGCTGCCGCTGTTTTTGCGGCAGGAGCGTGGCAAGCTCCTGCAAACCCGCCTCAAGGTGCAGGACGCCACCCTGGAGCAGCAGCAAAGCCGCCGCACCATCGTCAACCAGGTAAATGCGGTGTACAACACCCTCAAAGCCTACGAGCGGCAGCTACAGGTGCAGGCCCAAACCATTGCCAATCAGCGCATTCTGCTGCAAGCCGAATTGCAGAAGTTCGAGTTGGGCGAAAGCACCATCTTCCTCATCAACGCCCGCGAAACCAAGCTCATCGACTTGCGGCTGAAACAGGAAAGTATGCGCGCCAGCTACGAGAAGTCGTTGGCGGAGCTGTACTACTACGCCGGCACCCGCACGCTGGGCGCGGAATAAAGTTTGACTAGCTGAGAGGCCCATATAGTAAGCGCGACCCTCAACTAGCCAAACTTTCTCTCTGCTGTTATTCAACTACTCTATTCAACTACCAGCCGCTGGGTTAGCACTTCGTCGCCCTGAAACTTGAGCACGTACACGCCGGGCTTCAGCTTGCTGCCGAGCGTTATGGTGGAAGCGGCTTTGGTAACGGGGATTTGCAGGGTCCGCCGACCAGTTATATCAAGCACTTCGATGTTTTTGATGTGGAAGGCATTCGCTCCCAATTCCACCGTCACATTGTCTTGGGTCGGGTTGGGATACACCTTAACGTATTGCGCGGCGTTTTTTGACTTGGTGCCCAGAATGGTTACCGTACCCAGGTAGCGTGTGGCAAACGTGAGGAAAGCTGGCCAATCGGGGGCGTCGGTGTGGCCGCCATTGTGGAAGCGGTACCCGATGTCGCCAATGATGTAGGCTTGGTCAATCACCGGCTTTGGGTCATTCATTATCAAGCCTTGGCGGCCCAGCAATTGGTAGACCGGCGACGCCCCGACGCCCGTCAGGTAGATGCCGTACGGATCGGGCCAGGTATCCTGCGTGCCAGCGTTCATAAACATGGGCCGCGGGGCGCAAAGAGCCAGCAGCGAGTGGGCATCCACCGGCAGGTCTTCGAGTTTGCGGGGCAGATACGTACCCGGCGTTTTGGGACCCATCCAGCGGAAGAAAGCCCCGGCCATCCAGTGATACTCCTGGTCCCAGCCCGAATTCTCGACATCCTGCCCCCAGTGGCGGCGGTTCATTTTGGTGCCTAAGCTACCCGCGCAGCTCGGGTAGCCGATGGCCAGCCGGGGCTCGTACGCCATGGCAACTAAAGTGGCTTTGCCGTAACGGGAATGACCCGTCAACCCAACTTTAGTGGCATCAACGCTCGGGTCGGTTTCAAAGTAGTCGATCAGGCGGCTTACCCCCCAGCTCCAGGCTACCAAGCTACCCCAGTCAGTGGGTTTGCGCCAGTTGCCTTTGTTTACCAGGCCAATCAGGTAGCTGCTAAGCCCCGCGCCCCCGTTGAAATCCGGCTGCAAGGCTGCATTGCTATAGATACAGATGCCCCACCCAACGGGCCGAACGTAGTTCCAGTACGTGTCAAGAAGAGCAGGCAGGCCCCCAAAGCCTGGATTGAACACGATAATAACGGGCACTTTCCCTACGGCATTGGTTGGCACGCGCAGGGTAGCCGTAATCTGGGGTCGGTTGCGCACTTGGGGGTAGCGAGAAATGTCGATAATCCCGGTTATAGCTTTTTGGGTGTAGGCGCCGGTACCAGTGCCGCCTGTGGTCGTCACGGTGGAAAACGTAACGCTCGGCAACACGCTGTCGGCCGGCATAACGCCGTAGAGCTGCTCTTTCACGTCTTTCACAATCTCGGGCCGGCGCAGCGTCCACCACTGGTCGGAAGTCGTAATGGCCCGGCCGCTCTTCATGCGCAGCAAATCAATGGCTGGGTAGTCCCACACCCGCCAGGCTTCGGGCCCCGGCCAAAAGCCGCTCGGCTTGTCGTCGTAATTGGTCCAGAGCCCAAAATCCGACCGAGACACAAAATAGCCTTGCGAGGTTTGCCAGTTTCCTTCCGGGTTGGCCGGATCGGTGGGGTAGGCGCCGGGCGTCCGGTTGGGGTCTTGCATCTTGGGCGGCAACGTCGGGAACGTGATGCCAAGCTGCCACACCATTTGGTTGCGGTCCTGGTTGTTAGTGACGGTAGCCGGCGGGAAGGCAGGATACGGCCCTTGGGCTTGTGCGGCAAAGCGCAGCACCAGCAACAGGCAAAGTAGCAGTGATTTAGTGTGGGGAAGAAGTGCTTTCATAGAAGTGGTAGGTTTTAGGTGACGTGAGTTGAGCAAGGCAATCAGTGGAGTATTGGCATAGGCCGGCCTAGTAGGTACAGGAAAACCGATATGCCTGACAAACACAGGTCACTAGCTAGTGATAGTCGGGCACGGAGCATTTTCATAAGAATGTGTTGTTTTCTACACGTTGCGGGCCCTATCTCTCAACAGCTTGGGGGCGTCAGTAAGACGGCTCTTTTGGAATATACCCGCTGAGTCGCCCTTTATGTACTGGGGTTAGGCTCGCCTACCACCATATTGGCAAAATCAAAAGACCGGTATCGTTTTCGAAAACGATACCGGACATAATTTTACTACCTGAGTATCTGCTGCTTTTCAGGTTATACTTCCGCGGCGCCAGCCTCCGCATGCCTGCTTATACCTGCCGCTATAAATAGGTATAGTTCAAAAACAGTGCTTGCTAACAGGGTTTAGCGGCTAGATAGAGGCTGTATTGGGTGCTACTGTGTAGTTGCAGCCGCCGCTGTATCTTTACCTCCCTGTTTCTCGGCCTGCTATGTCTCCTACCCTTATTCTGAGCCTGATTGCGGGCTACTTTGTTGTTCTCATCATCATCTCGATTCTGACCTCGCGCAAAGCCACGAGCGAATCGTTCTTCATTGCCAACCGCAATGCGCCCTGGTACATGGTGGCCTTTGCCATGATTGGCACTTCGCTGTCGGGGGTCACCTTTATTTCGATTCCGGGCATGGTGGCCACCCAGAGTTGGAGCTACATGGCAGTGGTGCTGGGCTACACGGTGGGCTATCTGGTGATTGGCACGGTCCTCATGCCGATGTACTACCGGCTGCGACTGGTATCTATCTACACCTATCTAGAGCAGCGCTTTGGGTTTTGGAGCTACAAGACGGGCGCGTTTTTCTTTCTGATTTCCCGGGCCGTGGGGGCTGCGTTCCGGCTGTTTCTGGTGGCGGGCGTGCTGCAATTTGCCGTTTTTGACGGCCTGGGCGTGCCATTTGCCGTCACCGTGTCGGTCAGCATCTTCCTGATTTACCTCTACACCTTCCGCGGCGGCCTCAAAACCATTCTCTGGACCGATACTTTCCAGACCATGGCCATGCTGGTGTGCGTGGCCGTGAGCATCTACCTGATGGCCGATGAGTTGAACCTTGGCTTTGCGGGCCTCGTGAAAACCGTGCGCGAAAGTGCCATGTCGCAGATCTACTTCTCCGACGTCAAAGACGACAAGTTTTTCTGGAAGCAGTTCGCCTCGGGTGCCTTCATCACCATCGTCATGACCGGCCTCGACCAGGATTTAATGCAGAAAAACTTAAGCTGCCGCAACCTCGGCGACGCGCAGAAAAACATGTTCTGGTTCACTATTGCCATCGTCATTGTGAACGTGTTTTTCCTTTCGCTGGGGGTATTGCTCTACCAGTTTGCCGCCGCCAAAGGCATTACGTTGCCTACCAACCCGGCCACCGGCCAAATCATTGGCGACAACGTATTTCCGCTGCTGGCCACCAACCATTTCACGCTCTTCGCGGGGGTGGTGTTCATCCTCGGCATCATTGCCGTCACGTACGCTTCCGCCGATTCGGCCCTAACAGCCCTTACCACGTCGTTCTGCGTGGACATGCTCGACATCAAGCAATACGAGGAAAACAAGCAGCGGCAGGTGCGGCAGCTCACCCACTTCGGCTTCTCGCTAGTGCTCATCGTAATTATCCTGATTTTCCGGGCCATCAATGACCAGAGCGTTATTACGGCCGTGTTTAAAGCTGCCGGCTACACCTATGGGCCGTTACTGGGGCTCTATGCCTTCGGGCTATTCATGGGCCGCGGCCTCCACGACCGCCTGGTGCCGGTGGTTTGCGTGGTTGCGCCCTTGCTCACGTACTTTATCAACGCCAACTCTAAAGCTTGGTGGGGCTACGAGTTCGGCTTTGAAATTCTGATTCTCAACGGTTTGCTCACCTTCGTTGGTTTGCTCGCAATTTCGCGCCCCCGACTTATTACAGAAATGAACCCTGTTGGGTAAGGGTTGTTTAGGAAGAAGCGTACGTACCTTTACTGTTTGCAGCGCAGAAAATCCAGCGGATTTGCTTTGTTTTTCGCTGGTATCTTGTATCCCTCGATGAGTGGATGTGAGGGTTTGCGTCTGCAAGAGCAGTTATAGTGCAGGATCTGTTGTGCTTGTGGTGTACTATTTTCTATGGTTTCAGGGGCTGCGTGTGCTACTTTATTTTCTATGAAACGTGTCCTTCTTTTGCTTCTGCTTGTGGGTCCGGTCTTGGCGGCCAGCGCGCAGCAGTCCGCCGCGTCTTCCTCCCAACCGACCGAGCTGAAGGCGGGGCGGATGCAGGCGCAGGCCCGGCCAGCAACTAACCGCCCCGATGTGGCACCGCAGTTTCCGGGCGGTGCAGACGCATTAGGAGCGTTTTTTCAGTTGAACATCAAGTATCCGGAGACTTCCGGCGTCAGCAACCCCACCGGCAACGTAGTGGTAACGGCCACGATTGAACCCAGTGGCCGCCTGACCAATCCGGTGGTGGCGCAGTCGTTGTCGCCGGCCCAGGACGCGGAGGCGCTGCGGGTGCTGGCTTTACTACCGGCCTTCAAGCCAGCTACCCGAAAAGGCCAGCCCGTGCCGGTACAAATTAGCTTGCCCGTGCCGTTTGGCAATGGGCAGATTCTGAAAGTGGAGCAGGCAAACAACAAAGATGAATAAATGCAGGAGCTACACGCTAGAAGCCAGGAGGCAGGATAAATCCTGGTACCTTTTACTTTCTAGCATCTAGCTTCCAACTTCTATACAATGGCCCGAAGCGGATTGAATACAAGCGGTGCGACTCTTGACCAGGACGCACCCAAGAAGAAATTAACGAAGGAGAGCTTTCGGCAGGGCCTGCGGATTTTTCGGTACGTGCTACCGTACCGCGCCAAGTTTATTGTGGGAATGGTGCTGCTGGCCCTATCCAGCGCCACCGTTATGGCCTTCCCCTGGATTATTGGCAAGCTCACGGACTCCGCCAACGGCAAGCCTTTTGTGCTGCCCAATGGCACCGCAATCAGCATCAATCAGATTGCGCTGGGTCTGTTCGGCGTTATTCTGTTACAAGGGATTTTCTCGTTTGGCCGCATCTGGTTTTTCACGCAAGTCAGTGAGTTCACCGTGCGCGACATTCGGCAGGCACTCTACCAGAAGTTTGTCACCCTGCCGATTCCCTATTTCGAGAAAAACCGCGTTGGGGCCATCACCTCGCGCATCACTTCTGATGTGGGGATGATCCAAGACTCGTTTTCCCTCACGCTGGCCGAGCTGTTTCGCCAAATTATGACCTTGGTAGTCGGCATCGTGTTCATCATGATGGTGTCGGTTAAACTCTCCTTGTTCATGCTGCTCACTTTTCCACCTATTGTGGTGTTGGCCATGGTTTTTGGGCGCAAGATTCGGGTGCTGGCTAAAGTCACGCAGGATGAGCTAGCCAAAACCAATGTCATCGTAGAAGAAACCTTGCAAGGCATTAACACGGTGAAGGCTTTTACCAACGAAAAATTCGAAACCAACCGCTACACAACTTCCCTCACCCGCACGGTACAGGCGGCGCTGAAAAGCAATTTGTACCGCGGCGGCTTCGTTTCGTTTGTAATTATTGGGTTGTTTGGCGGTATCATTCTGGTGCTGTGGCGGGCGGCTTCGTTGGTGGCTGCCGGGCAAATGACCATCGGCGACCTAACTTCGTTTGCGCTCTACACCATCTTCATTGGCGCTTCCGTGGGAGGCTTAGGCGAGCTATACGGCAAAGTGCAAAGCACCTTGGGCGCCTCCGAAAGAATTCTTGAGATTCTGGACGAGCCCTCCGAGCCAACCCACCAGCCCCGCGTGGCGGGGTTGGCCCCCCTGCAAGTGCGTGGCGACATCGACTACCGCAACGTGGCCTTCCGCTACCCCACCCGCCCCGATTTGCCAGTGCTCAAGGATATCAGCTTCGATATTCAAGCCGGCGAAAAGATTGCGCTGGTCGGGCCATCCGGCGCCGGCAAGTCCACGATTGTGCAGTTGCTGATGCAATTCTACGAGCTGAGCGACGGGAAGATTCTGATTGATGGCCGTCCGGTTAGCCAGTACGACCTCACCGAACTGCGCCGCCACATCGGCATTGTACCGCAGGAAACCATCTTGTTCGGGGGCAGCATTCGGGAGAACATTGCCTACGGCAAAACCGACGCCACCGACGAAGAAATCATTACGGCCGCGCGCAAAGCCAACGCGTGGCAGTTTATCGAGTCGTTCCCGGAAGGGCTCGACACGCTGGTTGGCGAGCGGGGTATCAAGCTCTCGGGTGGGCAGCGTCAGCGCGTGGCCATTGCCCGCGCCATCCTGAAAAACCCTGCCATCCTCATCCTCGACGAAGCCACGTCTTCCCTTGACAGTGAGAGCGAGAAACTGGTACAGGGCGCCATGGACGAGTTGATGCAGAACCGCACCAGCATCATCATCGCCCACCGCCTGAGCACCATCCGCAAAGTGGACAAGATCTTGGTTATCGACGGCGGCCGCATTGTAGAGCAAGGCACCCACGACGAGTTGGCCAACAACGAAAACGGGCTCTATGCCAACCTGCTGAAGCTACAGTTCGAGCTAAGCTAAGGCTGTAGCACGAGGCCTGGGCTTCGCGCATCGAACAACGATGCCCGTTGTTGCGGCGCGGTGCCAAACGCTCAGTGACGCGCGAAGCGCAGGCTTGGCGCTACAACAGCCTCTCAGCCCCAATATGGCGGCTTTCGTACAATTCCGTTCAACAAGTCGCTAGCCCTAAGTTGGCGTTACGCTATGTCTCTTGCACAAACCAAAAACCGGCTCGGCTTGCTTTCCTTGGTGGTAAGCATAGCACTGGTATTGGTGAAATTTTACGCCTACTATCTCACCCGCTCGCAAGCCGTCCTGACGGATGCGCTGGAGTCGATTATCAACGTTTTCACGAGCGGCTTCGCGCTCTACAGCATCTATTTAGCGAGCCTGCCCAAAGATGAAAACCACCCGTACGGCCACGGCAAGGTGGAATATCTATCGGTGGGATTTGAAGGCGGCTTGATTCTTTTTGCGGGGGCTTATATCTTTTACAGCGCTACCAGTACCCTGTTGCACCCTCACGTGGTAGCCCGGCCCGATTCGGGATTGTGGCTGCTGGGAATTACAGCTGTAGTCAACCTGGCTGTGGGCTATGTGTTGGTAGGAGCGGGCCGGCGGCTGCACTCGGTGGCACTGGTCGGCGACGGCCAGCACTTGTACATTGATGCCCTGAACACGATTGTGTCGTGCGCGGCGCTGGCGCTGGTGTTCTTCACGGGCAATGTGCTCTACGATACCATTGCGGCCTATTTGCTCGGGCTCTTCATCACGATAAACGGGTACCGGATGTTGCGCAAGTCGGTGGCAGGTCTCATGGACGAGTCGGATGTGAAGACGGTGGGCCGCGTGATTCAGGAGTTGCAGCAGCACCGCCAGCCCGCTTGGATCGACGTGCACAATCTGCGCGTGCTGCGCTACGGTGCCGATTTGCACATCGACTGCCACGTAACGCTGCCTTATTACTTCAGCTTAGAGGAAGTACATTCTGAAGTTCACCGCATCGAGAAGTTCATTCAAACCCGGTTCGAAGTGGACACGGAAATGTTCGTGCACGCCGACCCTTGCAACTTCTCGGCCTGTTCGCACTGCCACATGCCGGAGTGCCCGATGCGGCAGCACCCCTTCACCCGCGAAATCTCCTGGACCGTTGCTAATACCGTGAAAAACGAACGGCACCAACTGGCGGAATCGGAATAGACAGTCAAAGCCAAAAGCTTTCTGTATGAGATGGGTATGAGCTAGCGCGGAACAGATTTCCGGGCTACAACCACTACTGCAAGGCGAACTTCACATCACGGATTCAAAGAATGGCTCTGCCTCTGCTTGCCCCCGGCGTCATAATGACGGCCAACGAATTTGTAGCCGTAAACTTTCGGTTGTGGCAGCAACAGTCCGCTACGCGCCGCCGTCACTGGTTGCTTGGGGCAGCGCTGTTCTTGCTGAGCGTAAGCGTGGGACTGGATGCAGCACAGAACGGCCGGATTAGCAATTCAAATACCGTGCTTTTTCTCGGCCTGGGAGCACTCTACGGCTTGTTTCGCTTGCGTTTGGTGCGCTACCAATTGCGGCGTGGCTACGCGAAAAACGTTGTACTGCACGCCCCTACGGACTTTACCTTCGATGCGGAGATGCTCCGGGGCCACACTGACAACAGCCGCTTCGAGGCGCGCTGGAGTGCGATGCGCCGGGCCGTGTGGGTGAAGCCGAACTGGCTGCTGCTTTACCCCACTGAAACCGCTTGCTACTACGTGGACTTGCGCCGCCTGCAAGCTCCCGCTACGCCTGAACAGCTGCTGGCTTTAGTGAGGGAAGCTGGCATTTCGGTGCGCGAACTATAATGGGGTTGTTGGTATAGGGGGTTATATAGCTACGACAGAATTTAACGTTGCCTTGATTCTATCAAGCTAGTAACCTACCTCCATGGTTTCCATCCTTACGCAGCCCCGCCGGCGCCAGATTCACCGTCGCAACTTGTCGATTCCAGAGGTATGGCCACTGGCGATAGTGGTAGTTGTGCTCTTTCGCTGTTGTCTAGCTATTACCCCTTTGAAGCATATGGGGCCTGATGTTGACCTACCCACTTCTTCTGGTATTACCTGCCTGCCTGATATGCGTCGCTATGTTATCACCATTAGTAAAGACAACAAACTTTTCTTTGACGTCGAAGATGAGTTGTATCGGACCATAGTTATTGAGCAGGTAGCATTGCTTCATAGCATTCGATTCACCCTCCCGCAACAGCAGGAACTGCACCGGCTGCCATACCTAGCCATAGATATGCGCAGACTCCCAGAATACTTTTCCTCTTCCCGAACACAACGCTATGCGCTTCTCGAGACGGGTATACCAGCTGAGCAGTTAGAAGAATACATAGATGCTACTCGTCGTGTGTACCTGGAACGTGCTGGTTTGCAAAGCTTCTGCTTTATTCAGGCGGATAAGAAAACTCCTTTTGCCAACGTCCGCCCTATCATTCAACTCTTACAGAAACGCAACATCAACCGCTTCTACCTACGAACTACTAGGGAGGAAAGGTGATATTTTGATTGTTGTGCTTTGCCTAACTACACTGAAACCCGCGCTCCAACGCGGGTTTTATTACTTTTAACCAAGAATCAATTCCATTTCCCCCTTTTCATGAAAGCACTTCTCTCACTCACCGCTGGTCTGGCCCTACTCGCCGCTATTCCACAAGTAACTCACGCTCAGATTGCTACTCCTGCTGCCAGCCCCAAAAGCACTATTCAGCAGCGTGTAGGCCTCACCGATATTACCATCACTTATTCGCGCCCAAGCGCTAAAGGCCGCACCATTTTCGGCGATTCTACCACCAAAGCCGTGGTGGCTTATGGCAAGCGGTGGCGCACGGGCGCTAACTCCACTACCACCATCAAGTTCTCGGACGATGTAACCGTGGAAGGCAAAAAAGTGCCAGCCGGCGAATATGGTTTGTACACCGTACCGGGCCAAGCAACGTGGTCGGTGGTGCTAAGCAAGAACACCAAACAAGGGGCTGATGTAGCCGGCTTTAAGGCCGCCGACAACGTGGCGAGCTTCACCGTGAAGCCTTACAAAACCACCACCAAAGTGGAAACCTTCACCATCAACTTCTCTGACCTGACCCCAGCCACGGCCAGTGTAGATATGCTGTGGGAAACCACTGGTGCCAAATTCAAAGTAACCTCGGAAGTGGATACCAAGGTAATGGCCCAAATCGACGAAAAAGTAGTGAAAAACGCTACTCCTACCGCCAACGACCTCGCCGCTGCCGCCGTCTACTACCACGACAACAACAAGGACCTGAAGCAGGCTCTGACTTGGATACAGAAAGCCAACGAAAAGGACCCTAAGTTCTGGAACGTGCACACGGAAGCTAAAATCCGAATGAAAATGAAGGATTATAAAGGGGCTACCGCCGCCGCCGAGCAGTCCAAGAAATTAGCCCTGGCTTCTACCCCACCAAACACCGACTACGCTAAAATGAACGAGGACCTGATGGCAGAAGCCAAAAAGCCCGCAGCAAAGTAAGCACTTGCTATTCTCCTGCGCGACAGCAAGCAAGAGACTAAGCCAACCATCGAAAACGCTCTCTGCTATATAGCAGAGAGCGTTTTTGCTTTATGCTTTTTCTTACAGCACCCGGCACTGTGTGACCTACATCAGGCTCCTTGATTCTGAAGCAAACCAGGTCTGGGGGTGAAACTTTGATAGCAGGCAGCTAACAGCATCACCAATCCGCACCCAATGATGTTGAACCAGAGGTAGCCAATAGCAGTCAGCCAGAACAGTAGCAGCACAATAATCTCGGCGAGAATAGCGGCCCAAAATACCGCCTTCCCACCGATAGATTTCATAAAGAACGCCACCACAAAAATGCCGAGAATGGTGCCGTAAAAGAGCGAGCCAAGGATGTTGACGGCTTGGATCAGGTTTTCAAGCCGGGCAGCAAACGTGGCAAAGCCAATGCCGAGTACGCCCCACACAATGGTTGCCCAACGAGAGGCACGCACGCAGTGCTCCCCACTCAGGTGCGGGCGACTAGGGCGGTACAAGTCCACAACAGTAGTGGAAGCCAGCGCATTAAGACCAGACGCCGCCGAACCCATGGCCGCCGACAGCACCACCGCAATCAGCAAGCCTACAAGGCCCTGCGGCAAATACCGCAGCACGAAAGTCAGGAACACGTAGTCGGTGTCCTTGGCTTCTGCCGAGGGAGCCGCTTTTTTCAGCAGCGCCTGTGCCTCGGTGCGCAGGGTACGGGTGGCCTCGTTGGACGCTTGCACTTGCGTTTGAGCGGCCACTATTTGGCTGGCATTATGGGTGCGCAACGCTTCTACCAGTTGAGTGTTGGCTGCTCGTTTCGCCTCGAATAATTGGCTGTGCCTCCCTTCCAATGCGCGGAGCGCAGGACCGTGTTCCGCCGATTGGGTTACTTGGTCGTGGACGGGACGGTTGAAGGTGAGCGGGGGCGCGTTGAACTGATAGAACACAAAGAGCAACACCCCAATAAGCAAGATACCGAACTGCATAGGCACTTTCACGAGGCCGTTCATGAGCAAGCCGAGGCGGCTTTCCGTGATGTCGCGGCCGGCTAAGTAGCGCTGCACCTGGCTTTGGTCGGTGCCGAAGTACGAGAGGGCCAGAAACAAGCCGCCCGTCATACCCGACCAGAAGTTGTACCGGTCGTTGGGGTCGAAGTGGAAATCGACGAGGTTGAGTTTGCCTTGGTTCCCGGCTACTTGCATGGCCTCGGTGAAGCCGATACCGGCGGGCAGATAATGCACCAGCAGGTAACCCGCCACCACCATGCCCGTGAAAATAACGCCCACCTGCCACTGCTGCGTGACGGCCACAGCTTGCGTGCCGCCGGCCACTGTGTAGAAAATCATCAATCCGCCAATCAACCAGACCGTCAGGTTGATATTCCAGCCCAAAATAGCCGACAGCACCAAGGCCGGCGCATACAGCGAAAGACCATTGCTAAGGCCTCGCTGCACCAAAAACAACAGAGCCGCCAGCGTGCGGGTGCGCCTATCGAAGCGCCCTTCCAAGTATTCGTAGGCCGTAAACACCTGGAGCCGCTGGTAAATTGGGACGGCGAATACCGCAATCAGCACCATGGCCAGTGGCAGGCCGAAGTAGAACTGAATGAAGCGCATGCCATCGTCGTAGGCCTGGCCGGGCGTACTAAGAAAGGTGATGGCCGAGGCCTGCGTGGCAATGATGCTTAGCCCGATACCCCACCATTGCGCCTGCCGGTCGCCGAGCAGATAAGAATCCATGGTTTGACCCGCGCGGCGCGTGCGCCAGGTGCCGTAGCCTACAATAAAGAGCAGCGTACCACCCAACACCAGCCAGTCGAGTAAGCTCATGAACCGAAAAGCTGGGTGAGATACGTGAAAAGCCCTATTTCTATTGCCAGCGCACTCAGCACCACCCAATACCAGGCACGCCAAGAAGGCAACAGCGGAGGCTTTTCACTTTCGGATTGGGCGGGCATAGGGGTGGAGCGTGGGATCAATGAAATTCTATTCCTCTTAATCTGCCGGCCCTGCTGAGGTTGCGAAGGATACATTGCTCGCAGTGCCATTGCCGAGCAACAATGCTTGTAGGAAAAGTTGCTTCGCAACCTCAGCAGGACCGGCAGATTAAGAAGTAACACGAGGTACTCAGTACTTTTACAGTCTTACTTACCCAATGACACCATATTTGTCAAAAGGCGGTACGCACCGGGCACACCGGCGGGCAGTTCCCTGAAAAACGAGAGGCCGGTGTAGATATAATGGCCTTTGCCGTAGTCGGCGACCAGGATGGCGCTTTCCTTGGCGGACTCGTTGGGGTCGTGGCTGCTGATGACGGTCTGGTACTTGGCATCCCACTGCGAGGGATAATAGAGGCCTTGTTCCTGCACCCAGCCTTCAAAATCCTTGGCAATTATCTTGTTGGGAGTGGTAAGCAAGGGCTGCTGCGGCTTGAGAAACGTAACGGCGGCGTTTTCCACCGCTACCCGGTCGTTGGAGAGCGTGAGCGAATACGGCCCTATCTGGGGCATAACGGTGCCGCGGTTTACCACGTACTGCACCACCATGTTGCCGCCGTTTTCCACGTAGCGCAGTAGCGTTGGCTGTAGCGTCTTAAGCTTATCTACGGTGTTATAGGCCCGCACACCCAACACCACCGCATCGAAGCGGCGCAGGTTCTGGTCGGTGATGTCCTCGGGTTTGAGCAGTGTAACGGTGTAGCCAATCTGGCGCAGGGCGTCGGGCACCTCGTCGCCAGCGCCCATCAGGTAGCCGATTTCCTGTCCCTTGCGCTTGAGGTCCAGCTTCACGAGCGGGGCCACGGCTTCGGGAAAAAGCGTCTGGGTAGGAATGTGGTTGTACGCTATGGCTTGGTAGCCGCGCGAATACGATTGTCCATCCACGGTAGCCACGGCGCGCAGTTCATTTTTGCCCTCGGCCGCGCCCGCGCCGGGCTGCACCCGGAACTGTACCGTTAACTCGGCGTCTTTGCTGGCGAGGTCGAACGGAATACTGGCGGGCTCGGCTTTCCAGCCGTTGGGCAGCGCGAGGGCTACCGTACCCTTCACGCCTGCTTTGCCTGCTCGCAAGGTCACAGGCACCGTCTTAAACTGAGTATCGGCAAAGACATAAGCCCGACCGGCTATGTTCACGGCCACGGGCGGCACCACGGCCAGTGGGCGGTACTTCTCGCCTTCCACCGGGTCGGTGCTTTTGTACTGGACGGGAACTGCGTAAAATAGCGGTGTGCCCAGCACCTCTACCTGAAAACCCACATAAGCCGACACCGGATTTTCGGGTAATCCAATTAGGTTTTGTTGGTTGACTAGCAACATAGAGTTACGGTCACGTACTCGTTGCCGGTTTTTCTCACCTCCTCCCCCATCATTCAAGTACACGGGAGGCACTGCTACCACGTTCGGCAATTGGGCTGTTCCAGAGGCAGTACTTCCTTTAGCCAGCAACAGCTCTTCTGGCACTCGGTACATACCCACAGTGCCTACTTCGCGCAGCCAATACGGTTGCGAGTTTGTTAGCTCAGGAGCTAACCGCACAGGCAACCGCAGATTAACTATCTTTTCAGGAGCCAAGGTTAGCCCTAAGGTAGTATCACGGCCAAACCCCAGCGCCCCAGCGCCGCGCACTAGCACCGGGATTGACGAGCGGCTTAGCAGATCCAGACGTAACGTTACGGCTTGGCCTGGTGCGGCGGTGGGCTCCGAAGCGGTAGCTTCCATATATAGGCCTAAGCAAGCCCGAATCGACTCCTCTATTTGTTCCTGCTTGGTCTTAACCCAGAAGTACTCTGGCACCATATGGTACGCTTTCGAACCGCCCAGCGTTTTCGCATTTTGGTCGAGCTTCAGGATTTCGGCCCGCACTTTCAGCAGCGCCGCCACACTCGCCGACGGATTCGCCGCGTCATACTTGCGAATTACCTCCTCGATTAGCTTGCCCACGGCCGCCCCGCCGGGCACGCGGTTCCAGGTCATGTCCACGCCCTCGAAGGGGTCTTTGGCGGCCTTCTCGCCTTTCACCTGCTGCAAGTATTCCAACGCTTCGCCACGGGTGGCAGACGAACCAAAGCCCTGGCTTTTGTGCTGCGAGCGGCTGCGGGCGGCAATTTCGCCGTAGCTCTGGCCGAGCAGCGGGTTGTAGCCGCCCGCGTCGAGCTTGAGGTAGCCGCTCATGTCTTCGCCCGCCTTCACGAAGAAGCTGCCGGTGTTCCAGTAGAGGCGCTTGGGCTGCCATACTTGCACGTACTTCAGCTGCTCGGGGAAGCGCTTGGGGTTGCCAGCCGCATCGAACGCCTCGGCGGCCAGGATGGCGGAAGCGGTGTGGTGGCCGTGGCCGGCACGACTGTCGGGTGGGAAACGGGTGATGAGTACGTCGGGGCGGCGCTGCCGGATCACCCAGACCATGTCGGCAAGCACCTGCTCTTTGTCCCAGATGGTGAAAGTTTCCTCGGCGGTTTTCGAGAAGCCAAAGTCGTTGGCGCGGGTGAAAAACTGACGGCCGCCATCAATACGGCGAGCCGCGAGCAACTCCTGCGTCCGAATGACGCCGAGTTGCTCGCGCAGTTCCGGACCGATAAGGTTTTGGCCACCGTCGCCGCGGGTACAACTCAGGTAACCGGTTTCCAGCAGCCGGCCGTTGGCGAGGTAGGCGATGAGGCGCGTGTTCTCGTCGTCGGGGTGAGCGGCCATGTAAAGAACCGAGCCCAGCACGTTAAGCTTTTTGAGGCCTAGTAGAATTTCCGACGAAGAATAGGTTTTGGGCGCTTGAGCGAAAGCAACCGAGGCCGGCAGCAGTGGCAGTGCCGCCAGCAGCACGGCAGCACAGAAAGAACGTAGGCGCATCATGAAGAAAAGTGAAAGCAAGAGCGGTAAAGATACAGGCCGACACGGCAGATTGCCTTCCGCCGTAACCCACCACAACGTGAGGCGCCGGTTTCAGGTCACTACACCAAGTAGTTTGCAACCAACGAAGCCCCTCTTCCCGGCGCACACCCAGGATAACGCCCCAGGCCGACGAGCATAAGGCAAACCATTGCACAAAAAAAGTCCTCCCACGGGGAGGACTTTTCTGTTTGGCAAGGCCAACTATTCCTTCAACAGCTTAAGTGCTTGCTGTTCGCCGTTCAAACTTAGGCGTAAGTGATACAAGCCTTTTGGCAAGCTGCTCAGTTCCGGCAGCTGAACTTGGCTGGTGCCCGCATCCAGGAGTAAAGGCTGATTGAACACCGTGCGTCCTAGCATGTCCGTTACTACAACGGTGCCGGAGCGGGTACTTTCCTGCGCAGGTAGCGTCAGCGTCACCTCGCTGCTGAACGGATTGGGAGCAGCTATGAGGGCCGCCAATGCCCCTGCTTTACCGAAACTAATTACCTGAGGGCCATATATTCCCTCTTTACCATCGAAGTCTATCTGCCGCAAACGATAGTAACGTACGCCAGTCTTTCCATCCTCATTATCCACATACGTGTAGGTGCGGCGGC
The DNA here is from genome assembly GCF_964242765.1 of uncultured Hymenobacter sp. Lineage (NCBI taxonomy): Bacteria > Pseudomonadati > Bacteroidota > Cytophagia > Cytophagales > Hymenobacteraceae > Hymenobacter > uncultured Hymenobacter sp. The sequence goes on along the minus strand of NZ_CAXTBM010000010.1, from coordinate 29,151 downwards.
TCATTTCACTTCCCTCGGTCTGGCTCGGCACGAAGCCCAACGCCCGAAAGGTGCGGGCGTCTGTGGATACTTGCACTTCATAACCGCGGCTATTCGATTCAGAAGCTGTTTCCCAGCTCAGTAGTGTATTAGCACCCTGACGCTTCGCATCGAAACGGGTGAGCGTAACGGGTAGAGGGCGTGGACAGCTTGCAGTAGAAGGATCTACACGCGTATCACCCTGCGTAATAGTAAAGAAGGCAACATAGTTCGCCCCGTTATTGCTATAATAATTCGTACCAGTACCGCAACCCTGATAATCCGATTCTATGTAGACCTCAATAACATAACTTCCTGGCTGCTGGCCTCTTACTAAGTCTACATTACCTTGATCATAAACCCATATTTGGTCACCATTTCCTATATCTCTCCCAAAAGGCAAGCCTAGATCACAGATCGGCGTGCCAGCCCGATTGCCAGCCGGATAGACCAGATATTTTATCCTAGCATTAATAACATCACAACCGCCATTTTTGTACGTTTTTGCTTCAGCCCCCTTCAGTATGAAGGTTTCATCCGTACTGAAAGAGCCGAAATTCAAGCCGGTAAAATCTGTGTTAGGTGTATCAGTTTGAGGATTTAGGTCATAAAAAATAGAACGCGTATTTTTGGCATTAAGAATAATAAAGGCTTGGTTGATACCCGAATCAGCCAGCAGCTTATGAGGAAGGAACACGGCAGACAGCAGCAGGAAAACCAGCCAAGTTTTGCGACTGAGCCCAGTTGTGGGGAAATGCGGTGAGGGTGCGAGTAAAGTCGTTTTCATAGAAAAATGGTAGAGAATGGAACAGGCAAATGAAATAACAGCAGCTTAGTCTTCGCAGCAGGTGGCTGATGGACGGCAGAATGAATCGGATACTAGAGTTTCTTCAAGGCTCTTCCCACGCTCACCCCAACGCCATTAAAACGAGCAGAACCCTATTTGCTATTGGTTCAGTGCTGCAAACTTACACAAAATCGGTTCTTGTATTACATTTCTATGAAATAGTTGAAGAATACAAGAGCCTAGGATAGTACTATATCCTCTTTGGCTCTCTTGCTAGATTGGGCACTATTATGCGTCTCTTTTAAGACGCACTGCGTCTTTAATTCGGAATTTGTTTCCCTACTTCAACAGCAAAGCTGAATTATGCGAGCCAAATTTTGTTGTGGTCCGTACGTCCGCTTTCCCACTGCTTATCTTTTCTAATGTCCTTTTTATTTTCTTCTCGGCTGCACGGTCTTGGCTTGGCCTGGTTGCTACCCCTGGTTGGTCTGGCTCAGAACCCCACTCCTGCTGCTTTGCCGGCCGTTCCCATCCAACAGTGGTTTCACCTCGACCCAACCACCGATAAAGTGCTAGGCGTCAGTGCCAAACGCACGTACGAGGAATTGCTGAAAAACCGGACTTCCACGCCGGTAGTGGTAGCCGTTATTGATGCCGGCATCGACACGGCCCATGCGGATCTGAAACGGGTGTTGTGGACCAACCCGCGCGAAATAGCCGGCAACAGCCAAGACGACGACCAAAACGGCTACGTCGATGATGTGCGGGGGTGGAACTTCCTGGGTGGTAAAGACGGGCGCAACGTGGACGTGGAAACCTACGAGGACACACGTTTGCTGGCCAAGCTTAAGCCGCTCTATGAAGGCAAAACGCGCACAGCCGTTCCCGTGGCCAAGCGCGCCGAGTACGACCTTTATCAGAAGGTGAAGCGCAGCCAGTCCACCAAGATAACCGAGAACACCACTCAGTATCAGTCGCTCAGCGAAAACTACAAGCTAACCGAAGCCGGCGCCGAAAACCTGCGCCAGGCGCTGAACGTGCCCCGCCTCGACACGGCCACGCTACGCCTCGCCAAGCCCACCGATCCAAGTTTGTTACGGGCCACTCTTAGCCTCGATGCCAACCTGCGGTCTGCGGGTTACCCTGACCTCGAAACCGTGCTCAAGGATATGAAGGAAGGCATGGACCAAAGCAAAAACTTGCTCGATTTCAGCCTTAACCCTGCTTTCAACCCGCGGGCTACCATCGTCGGCGACGACCCTACCAACGTAGCAGACCGCTCGTATGGCAACCGTGATACGCACGGCCCCGACCCGTCCCACGGCACCCACGTAGCCGGCATTATCGGCGCCGACCGCACCAACAACTTGGGCATTTTAGGCCTTGCCGACAACGTACGCCTAATGGCGGTGCGGGCCGTACCCAACGGCGATGAGCGCGACAAAGACGTAGCCAATGCCATCCGCTACGCCGTCGACAACGGAGCCAGCATCATCAACATGAGCTTCGGCAAATACTACTCGCCTCAGCGCGAGGCAGTGGAAGAAGCTATTCGCTATGCCGAAAAGAAAGGCGTGCTGTTAGTGCACTCGGCGGGCAACGAAAGCCAGGATATTGATACGGAAGTGGAATTCCCGTCGCCGGTCTACCTCAACGGCAAGCGCATTCCCAACATGATAACTGTGGGGGCCAGTACTCGTCTCAACGACAACCACATGGTAGCCGAGTTTTCCAACTACGGCAAAAAGAACGTGGATGTATTTGCTCCCGGCAACCAAATTTATTCTACGCTGCCCGGTCAGGAGTACGGCAACAAAAGCGGCACCAGCATGGCCTCGCCGGTGGTAGTTGGCATTGCCGCGGTGCTGAAATCGTACTTCCCCAAGCTTACGGCAGAAGATATGAAGCGTATCATTCTGCAATCGGCAGTGGTATACCACACCAAAGTGCTGAAGCCCGGTACCAACAAAGAAATTGATTTCGCCGAATTATCGAACACTGGCGGCCTGGTGAACCTCTACCAAGCCGTACAGCTAGCTGCTCGCCAAACCCCGTAAGCTGCCCTAGCTAGTATCACAAAGAAGCCCGGCGTAACTCTTGTTACGCCGGGCTTCTTTGTGATACTAGCTACGCTAAGCACGATGCGCTACAAACGGGCTCGATTTAAAATATCGAGGCGGAATCCACCCAAAGCCAACGGTGGCATTGCTAAACGTGGATACGGCAATGGAACCGGGCCCCACTGATTCTCGACCGTCTTACTAGGCAATAGTAAAAGCACCAACAACGGCGGCAGATTCAAGACCGGCACAACCAGTGCCAAGGCGTACCAGCCACTCAGGCCGAGGTCGTGGAAGCGGCGCACAGCCAGCAAAGCCGCCGAACCTGTGCAAACAACAATAAGCAACGCCACCAATCCTGAATGCAGCCAGTTTGTAGTACCAACAGGAGGATGAACCAGTTCCAGTGGAATCAAGACCATTACCAGTTGAATCCCATAACCAAATCGACATAGTCGGCCCTGAAGGAAGGTTAACTGCTGCATAATTTAGGATAGTGTTAGAAATTTATCATTCGAGTCAATCACGAGTGCCAGCTACTTCCAAAAGCTAAGCCACTTCAGCTTACTCTGTGCTTCGGAACTCCCAATATAGAAATTAAGAATCTAATTGCAATGGTACTTTTTAAGCTTTCCAATATTGATACTTATGCTGCATTTACTTAAAAAATGCAGCAAAAAGCCGAGCTATCCAAATGCAGATTTTGCTGCCTCATGGGATAAGCTCACCAGATAGTAACCATTCAACGGTAACTGCGCAGTCAATTTACAAGGTATACACGCTATTGACAGGTGTTTGCAGATAGGCTATCGGGTGAAAATCTTTCTACTGCCCAAGTACTTTATACATGTTAGTGGTATAGGCCTTTGCTCACTACCAGCTTTTCATACGTGTTGCCCTCTATCAATGCTAATTAGTGTTTTTACTATTCCCCTTATAATTTTATCTTATTTCCAGATAAACAAAGAAGCATCACTTATCTAGAAAGAGGCAATATCAATGATGAGGTTAGCGTTGCTGGTCAACTATTCTCCCGTTTTGGTACGTAGCAAGCATCTCGTTTCTGGATTTGGGTGATTTTTCTGGCTGCAAAGACAGGGTAATACGCTAGCGGAAGCTACCTCATCAGGTGGCCGAACACGTACCATCGAAACACAATTGTATTCAGGATATAACTACCCGCCGCGCTCAGTACTACAGTCAGCAAGGCGCGCCAGCTTGCCCCCGCCCAACTCAGGCCCAACCCGTTCCGCCCAATCAGGGAGAGGTAAAGCAGAACGACAAATACCTGCACGGCAGGTGCAACACTTGTGGTAGCCAATACCTTGTACTGCATAGCCCACAAAACAAACCAAATTAAAGCCAGGTAAAGGTTGAAAGCAGAACCAACGACAACGTGCACGAAAAACGACTCGGCATAATTGAGTTTTCGGTTGCGGTATATCAACCACGTAAAAAACGAGTACATAGGTAGCGCCAATAGCAACCACCAAACGTTGTAGTACTTACCTAAGTAGTTGAAGTAGTTGACCATGCGTGCTAGCTGATCAGCGGGCATTCGGCCTGTGAAGCGGCGTTGCATTTCCGCTCCGGTGGCTTCGTAGTAATGAAGCAGCGCGGCAGCGGCAGTAGCTAAGCCCACAACCAAAAGCAGAAACTGAAAAGGATTGAAGTACCGCTTGCGCCGCCCCGCCAGGTAGTCGGCCACCAAGCGGCCAGGGTGGAACAGTAGTTGTGGCACGTAGCCCACAATAGTGTTGTCGGCGTGGGTGAAGACGTGAACCAGCTCATGAACTACGTGGCCTACCGTAAGCCGGTGTGGCTGCCGCTGCCCGCACTGCGGACAAAACGAGCCGGATAGCAGCGGATGGGTACAATTCAAGCAGCGGGCAGTGGAATCAGACATGGCGAGCAAACAGCAAGGGCTATATGCAAGTAACTGAATTCTTGGTCGGCCAACAATAACTGGTGGCTGCCGACCGCGCCGCGCCTCTTACCTTCGTGGTATGATCGATTCTTTAGTTTTACAAGACCTCTATATCTACCCGGTTAAGTCGTTGGGCGGCATTCAACTCACCGAAGCAACCACTGAGCAGCGCGGCCTTCGCCACGACCGGCGCTGGCTGCTCGTTGATGAGCGCAACCAGTTTATGACGCAGCGGCAAACCCCGGCTATGGCGCTGCTGCGCGTGGCTCCGGCCTACAATGGTTTTCTGCTCACGCACGCCCAGCGTCCCGATTTGCTGCCGCTTTACATTCCGTTCGAGGCTACGCCAGAGCGAACCTTGTTCGTGACCATCTGGGACGATATGGTGTTCGGTTGGCGCGGCTCCCGCGAGGCCGACGAGTGGTTGAGCGAAGCGCTAGGCCGAGTGTGCAAGCTGATTTATATGTCGGATATGGTGCGGCGCGATGTGGAGCCAGATTGGAATCCGGAAGGCCAGCTCGTGAGCTTTGCCGACCAATACCCGTTTCTGCTGATTGGCCAAAACTCACTCGATGATCTGAATTCTCGCCTCACTGACCCCGTATCGATGGACCGGTTTCGGCCCAACCTCGTGTTCAGTGGCGGCGCAGCTTTCAGTGAGGATACGTGGGCACAGTTTCGGGTTGGGGAAGTAACCTTCCGGGCCGTGCGGTCCTGCGCACGGTGCGTCATGACTACGGTAGATCAACAAACCGCTCTACGAAGCCCCGCCAGCGAACCACTACGCACACTGGCCACCTACCGCACCATCGACAAGAAAGTGATGTTCGGGCAAAACGTAACGACCACCGAAAGAGGCTTACTCCGTGTTGGTAGTGTGGTGGAGGTGCTTAGCCTGAAGCCGTGAAATCGTGAAAAAGTGAAGCTAAGGGTTTGCCTGTCTCAGCCGCAAGGTTTGCGCAAACAGCGCCCAAGATTCACTATCTCCTAAGTTCATTACTCCACTTCATGGACCGCACTTTTTTACTTAGCTTCCTGCGCCACCTGGCGGCAAACAACCACAAGGCCTGGATGGACGAAAACCGCTCAGCTTACCACCAGGCTCGGGCTATTTTTGCGGCGCTGGTGCAGGAGGTGCTAGCCGGGCTACAGGAGTTCGAGCCAGATCTGCGTGCGCTTACGCCTACCGACGTTATGTTTCGCATCAACAAAAACGACCGTTCGCAGCGCGACCCAGAGCCGTACAAGCGGCGCATGGGGGCAGGTATGAAACGCGGCGGCCGACACGCACCCTGGGCCGGGTATTTTCTGGCCGTGCAGCCTGAAGGCCAGACCTGGATGGGCGCCGGCATCTGGAAACCTGACACAGCTAGCCTAACCCGGATACGGCAAGAAATTCATTACAACGGCGCCGAGTTTCAAGCGCTGCGTGAGGACCCAGAGCTTCAGCGCTATTTTCCGGCGGGCCTGCAAGGGGAGCGGCTGCAACGCCCGCCCCGCAGCTACAACCAGCAAACCCCCGACTTGGAATGGCTGCGCCTAAAGGAATTCCGCGTCTCGCAACCCTTCCCCGACAGCGAGGTGCTACGCCCCGATTTTGTGGCTCGCGTGGTTGCGGGCCTGCATACCACGCAGCCGCTCGTGCAGTTCCTCAACCAAGCTATCGGTGCCGAACACTGAACTACTTGGCACGATTCAGCCCAAGGGCTGCCTTCATGCCACAGCTTTATAAAGTACCCTTCTAGCAAGTCCAGACAGGTCGTCATATTCACCTGACGACCTGTTTGTTTGTTGCCTTACCCCTTAGAACAAGCCAAACAGGGTGCTGTTGATTCGCTCGATGATGGTGCCGAGGTCTTCGGGATTCTGCACGTAGTCGAGGTGGTTGACATCAATAATGAGCAGCTTGCCATGCTTGTAGTTGGCTATCCACTGCTCGTAGTGCCCGTTCAGGTTTTTGAGGTACTCAATCTTTATGTTGTTTTCGTAGTCGCGGTTGCGCTTCTGAATTTGATTGATAAGCCGGGGCAAATCGGCACGCAAATACAGGAGCAGATCTGGTGGACGCACCATGTTAATCATCGACTCGAACAAGCCCAGATAATTCCGATAATCCCGCTCGGTCATCAGCCGCGAATCGTGCAGGTTGGCAGCAAAAATGTGCGCATCCTCATAGATGGTGCGGTCCTGAATGACGCCCTTGCCCGCGGCTTGCAACTCCTTGATGCGCTGCGTCTGCTGAAAACGGCTGTTTAGGAAATATACCTGCAAATGGAAGGCCCAGCGGGGCATATCGTCATAGAAATCCTTGAGGTAAGGATTGTGGTCGACGTCTTCCAGAAATACTTCCCAGTTGAAATGGTGGGCCAGCTTGTTGGCTAGCGTGGTTTTGCCAGCTCCAATGTTGCCGACGATGGCAATGTGCATACAAGTGAAGAAAGAATGCGTGGCCGGCCGCCGTGGCTCAGCCCAAACAACAAAAGTACAGAATCCAGTAGCTAGACCCGCACCCCTTTTTTTCATATTAATTCTTTTCTATATTAACAAAAGAGTTCAGCCAGCGCGCCTCCAATGTCCGTTCCTCTGTTTCCCGCCCAGCCCGAATTAGCCGTAGCTCATTCTTGGTTTCCAGGTCCTGATGCGCAGGATATGGGGCTGGTGCTGGATGTGCACGGCGCTCCACTGCTTCAGCAATTTTACTACCCAACCGAGCAGTTGCTTTACGTGCAATGGTTTGGTAATCTCACCGCCGAGTCGGTGGTGACTGGAGCCCGCGCCGCACTCCAAACGCAGGAGAAGCTACGGTTTCCTTTACTGCTCAACGATAAGCACGACGCTACCGGCGACTGGAGCGAGGCCCTGGAATGGTTGGAATTCGAGTGGCTGCCCCAAGCTCATACCTTAGGACTCCGGGCCTTTGCCTACGTTTTTGCTCCAGACCTGAGCAACCAGCTGGCCTCGCTAGACTTTGTAGCCCGCTCCAGCCAACTGTTGTCTATTCAGGTTTTCTATGATACCGCTACCGCCCGCACTTGGCTGCAAACGCATCTGCCGCAGTGAAATAAGCCTCCGAAACGCAATTGCAACTCGGCCTTACTTGTCAATAACTTCTTTAGCGTCCCGAGCGGCTTCGAGGGTGCGAAATTCGCCCTGCCAGGAACGGATCCGCACCCGGTCTTCTAAAGGAAGCTGCTCGCGTACTTGTTCGTAACGAGTGTTCAAATTTGCAAGTACGGCGGCGGCTTTGCTCCAATCGGCGGCAGTCCAGTCGCGGCGCTGCTCACGAGTAGAACCAATAAAGCGGGCGTACAGGTCAGGCAATTCGGTGGCGCGGGCGCGGCTCAACACCACTTTTTCACCTAGCAAACGGTCCTGGGTTTGCTGTGCGGTTTCAGGGCGGCGCGCCTTGGAATCAAGGCTATCCTGTTTGGCGGCCCAATCTTCGTAGCGTTTCTTTTGGTCGCCGTATTCGCGCTTGCCTTGCGCCGAGAGGCTGTCTACGCTGCGGTCGATGCGCTTGCTCTGGCGCTCGAACTCGGACGTGAGACGCGGCATTTCGCGGCGGACATCCGCTTCGGCACGGTCCAGCTTATCACTCACCCAATCACTGAAAACGCGCAAATCCCGCTCTACCCCGGCGGCGGTTTGGGAAGTGGTCGTTTTTTGCGTTGCTGGCTTTTGCGTAGCCGGCTTTTGAGTAGTCGTTTGCTGGGCTTGGGTGGTAGAGGCCAAGGCAAGCGTAGCTAACAGGAGCGACAGGGGAAAAGCGAGACGTTTCATAGGGAACAGGTAAGGGAATTGACCTATCAACGGTCGAGAACTAGTTGGTTATACGTCGGCTTGGCAATTTCCGGCCCAAAACGGTGAATTAGGCCCTCAAGTTCGGTTCTTACTTGGAAAATGCCGTTTTTGCAGCCTATGTCTGCTTTTGCTCCCGCTGCTATTACCATTCGGCCCGCCGCTCTGGCCGACATTCCCACCATCATCGAACTGGCTGAAGCCACCTGGGAACCCACTTACCGCTTCATCATTTCCAAAGAGCAAATCGACTACATGTACCGTGTCATCTACACGCCAGCCTCGCTGCAACGCCAGATGACCAACGACCAGCACACGTTTCTGCTGCTCTACACCGACGACCAACCTGCGGGCTTCGCTTCGTTTTCGCGTTTGGCCCTGGAAAGCAACGTTTTCAAGCTGCAAAAAATCTACGTGCTGCCTTCCCACCAAGGCCAGGGCTTGGGCCAGCACTTGGTGGCTGCCGTAGAAGAAGTTAGCCGCTCGGCTGGGGCCCACGCACTAGAGCTAAACGTGAACCGCAACAACCCAGCGCTAGCTTTCTACGAACACCAAGGGTTCACCCGGCACCGGGAAGAAGATATTCCTATTGGGCCCTTCTGGATGAACGACTACATTATGCGTAAGGAACTACGCTAATCATAACGAAGTGGGTTGGCAATTCAGAGAGGTGTTGATGTTCAAATTACGCCATCGGCACGAGTGGAACAGTAGCATCCCTACGTCACCCCTTCTTTATCACCTTTCACCGTTTTACCACTTCATCATCTCACTACATGGCTACGAAACTCACTGTCCTTAGCAATGGCTCCCTCCGCGTGGAGGGCACCGATATTGAACTTGTTGATGCCCAGGGACAGCCCTACGGCTTGGGTGGCCGCGAACGAATCAGCATCTGCCGCTGCGGCCTCTCCAGCCAAAAACCCTTCTGCGACGGGTCGCACAAGGGGCATTTCGAACACGCCGCCATAGCATTTGATTTGCCAGCTCCCAAGCCCGCTACGCCGCCCGCTACGCCCCCTATCAGCCCTGACCTGGGCACGCAGGCCCAGTAAGCCTACCCCAAAATGCCACAAGCCCCTGACACGCTCACGACTGTCAGGGGCTTGTGCATTTAATTTACTCGGAGTCTTGCTATTGCTACGCAAGACAAGTTAGGCGACTAGTTGCCGTAAGAACAGAAGACATTACGACATTCCAAGCTGGCAATCAGTTGGCGAATTTTAGACGCTTACGCTTGAAACAAGGAATCGACGAGGCTCACATATTCCTGACGAGCCTCGTCGGCGCTTTTGCCTTTGAGGCTGCTCCAGGCATCGTACTTGGCAATGGCTTTGAAGTCGAAGCCGCCAGGCCTCTCGCCAGTTACATCGCCTTCGGAAGCTTGTTTGTAAAGGGAATACAGCTGAAGCAGCACTGTGTTGGAAGGTTTGCTGGGCAATTCTTTGCTACGAGCGGCAGCGGCTTCAAATTCTTCGGGAGTGGCCATGAGTGAATCAGTGAATGAAATGGTAAGTGAGGAATGGGCCGGAAGGTACGGAGCGCAACAATAATTTACGCTGCAAGCAGCCTTTTTTAAGACGACTTCTCCTGCTCTCAAGACGCTACGCACTTCTAGCCCGCGGACCCAGCGGCAGCAGACTTCAAGCTACAGGCCCATCATTCAGTTGAAAAGTTTTTATTTAGGCGGGCACTGGCTGTTCCTGTTCAACCAAACTCTTCTATGCATCGAAAAACACTTGTACTCTCTGTTCTAGTCCTGGCTTTAAATCTGCCTACTGCGCAGGCCCAGAAAACGTACTTGCACTGCGGCCGCCTGCTGGATATGCGTCAGGAGCGCGCCCAAACCGAAACCACGGTGGTTGTGGAAAACGGCCGCGTGGTATCCGTGCAGAAAGGCTACCAGACCGGTGGCCCCACCGACAAGGTTATTGACCTGAAGAATCGGACGGTGCTGCCCGGTCTCATCGACTGCCATGTGCACCTCGAAGATGAAACCAGCAAGGACGGCTTTCTGAAAGACCTCACCCAGAACCCGGCCGACGTAGCCTTTGGCAGCCTCAACTATGCCCGCAAAACCTTGTTGGCGGGCTTTACCACGGTGCGCGACCTAGGTGGCTCGGGCGTGAACGTGGCCTTGCGCAACGCCATCAACCGCGGGCAGGTAACGGGGCCGCGCATCTTCACGGCCGGCAAGGCCATATCGGGTACGGGCGGCCACATGGACCCCACCAACGGCTACCGCCTCAACCTGATGGGCGTACCCGGTCCGGCCGAGGGCATAATCAATGGCGCGGACCAGGGCCGCCAGGCCGTACGGGAGCAGTACAAGCGCGGCGCCGACCTCATCAAGATTGCCAGCACCGGCGGCGTGCTAAGCGTCGCTAAAGACGGCTCGGCACCTCAGATGACCGAGGCCGAAATACGGGCGGTAGTGGAAACAGCGCACGACCTAGGGTTGCGCGTGGCTTGCCACGCCCACGGCGCCGAGGGCATGAAGCGCGCCGTTCGGGCCGGCGTGAACAGCATCGAGCACGGCACCCTCATGGACGACGAAACCATGCGCTTAATGGTGAAGAATGGTACTTGGTACGTGCCCACCATCACGGCCGGCAAATCGGTAGCCGATTCCGCCAAAATTCCGAACTACTACCCGCCCCTGGTGACGCCTAAGGCCCTGGCCATCGGTCCGAAGCTGCAAGGCACCTTTGGGCGGGCGTACAAGGCCAAGGTGAAGATTGCCTTCGGCACGGACGCCGCCGTGTTTCGGCACGGAGTGAATGCGCTGGAGTTTCAGTACATGGTGGAAGCCGGCATGCCCGCCTACGAGGCGTTGCGTAGCGCCACGGTATCGGCCGCCGAGCTACTCGACCAAACCGCCAACCTCGGCACGCTGGAACCCGGCAAGCTCGCCGACGTGGTAGCCGTGGAAGGCGACCCAACCCAGGATATCAAGGCAATGCAGCAAGTGCGGTTTGTGATGAAGCAGGGCGTGGTGTATCGGCAGGAGTAAGCCCAACGGCTGGCTGGGCTTAGCTTTTTGTTGCAAGCAAAAATTTTGGTTTGGCTATACAACAAAACGCTTGCAGCCATCCTCTTTACGCCGCTTACTTCTTGCCTTTGCTTCGTCGCTACTTCCACCTTTTACGCTTTGCCCGTGAGAATCATTACTGCGCTTGCCACCTTGTTGGTTGTAGCCGCCGGCGTCCCTGCCCTGGCCCAAACCGAGTTGAACACACCCCCTACGGTTCCGACTACATCACCCAAGCCCGGCGTACGCACCAGCCGGCCTCCTGTGCCCATTGCCCGGCCCACTGATTTAAGTGCTTACCGCACCTCCACACTGGGCATCGACCTGGGCTGGGGTGGGCCGTATGGGGGTTTGGGAATCAATTATGCTTATTTAATAGGTTCTGCCACCGACATCAACGTAGGGGTGGGCTATGGGTTTGGCAGCAAGATTAGCATTGGCGTGCGGCAATATCTAAGTCCAGCCAGCCGCCTTTCCCCTTATCTTGGCATTAATCTGACCCGTTCGGGCATGCTCGACAGCCTAAATGTGACGCTGGATGAAGGGAAGCCTACCGAGGAGCAAGCAATCATTCGGCTAGCCAAAAGCACGCAACTGCACCTGCGCGCTGGCGTGCGGTGGCAGCCCAGCCGCGTTGGGCTCATTGGCACTGTAGGGTATGGCGTACGCCTCTCCGGCGACCCAGCCACCTATACCACTCCCACCGGGCAGCAGGCCTCCAATAGGATGCGCAATACCTGGGGTATATTGAGTCCTGGTGGTCTTGAAATCTCCTTCGGCATGAGCATAGGTTTGGGCCGATAATCAGCACGCATTTACTCTTTTTTTCTATTGACTTCTCCTGGCCCTTCTTCGCGTTTGCTGCGCCTGCTTGGCATGGGGTTCGGGCTGGCTGTGGTAGTGGGCGGCACCACCGGAACGGGCGTGCTCCGCTCGCCCCGCGAAGTAGCTGAAGCCGTGGGCTCGCCAAACGGAGTGCTGCTGGTGTGGTTGGCGGGCGGGTTTTATGCGCTACTGGGGGCTAACTCCATTGCCGAACTCGGGGCCATGCTGCCCCAGGCCGGCGGTTGGTATGGCTATGCCCATCGCGCTTTCGGCGAGTTTGTGGCAGTGGTAGTTGGTTGGGGCGACTGGGTGAGTAGCTGCGTAACCGGCGCCTTAGTGGCCCTAATGATGGCTACGTACGTAGCGGCGCTAATGCCCGCGCTGGCCGGCCACGAACGCACGGTAGCGGCTGCCGCAGTAAGCGGACTCGGGCTCATCCAATGGCGCGGCTTGCGCGAAGCCAGCCGCGCCCAAGAACTAACGGCGTTACTTATGGCGCTGGCGTTGGCGCTACTACTGACGGGCAGTTGGTGGCTGCCTACCGCCCTGGCTACTACCAGCGCTAGCGCACCAGGGCCGGGCGCGCTGGCGCTGGTAGTGGCGTTTCAGGCCGTCATTTTTGCTTATGACGGCTGGTACGCGGCTATCTATTTTGCCGAGGAAGACCATGATCCGGCCCGCGCCGTACCGCGCTCCATGCTTGGGGGCGTGGGCCTCGTCATCCTCACCTATGCCCTGCTCAATGCGGCGCTGCTGCACGCTCTACCGTTCAGCCAGTTGGTTGGCACCGAATTACCGTTGGCGGAAGTGGCCGACCGGCTGCTGGGTGCCTGGGGCCGGCGCGCTATGCTGGCTGTGGCGGTGCTGGGTCACTTAGGTGTGCTCAACTCGGTGCTGCTGATGGCAACGCGGGTGCTGTTTGCCTTGAGCCGCGACGGGCACCTCCCCCGCCCCTTGGCCCAGGTGCACGAGCGAGGCACGCCCCGCCCCGCCTTGCTGGTAGCCACCGGCCTGACGCTCGTGCTAATGGCCACGGGCAGCGCCGAGCAATTGCTGGCCGTCACCAGCATCTTGTTTGTGAGTTACTATGCTGTAGGATTTGGCGCCGTGCTTTGGCTGCGCCGCACGGCTCCTGAGCTGCCCCGTCCTTACCGTGCCTGGGGGCATCCTTACACAACCGGGCTGGCCCTGCTGGTTTCCGTTGGCTTTCTGATAAGCAATGCCGTGGCCGAGCCTGGCAATACGCTCCTGGCCGCTGGACTTGTAGCGGGCAGCTATCCGCTATATAAATTATCCACTCGCAAAAGCACCCGATAACGAGTTGCTTAGTAGGCAATGCAGCACCTCAACTATAACAATTGCCGGGTAACTCCGCGTAAAGGGATGAATTTGCGTTTCCCTTTCTTCCTCCATGAAGCCATCCGACCTTAACACCCTTCTCAAGAAATTTTTGCAGTACAAGCTTACCTTGGCTTTTGCTGAAAGCTGCACGGCAGGTTTACTGGCTTCTGAATTTGTGAAAGGCGAAGCTAGTAGTGAGGTATTGCTCGGCTCTGTCGTAACGTATCATCCGGTGGCCAAGCAGCGCCTGCTGGGCGTGAAGAAGGAAACCCTGGCCATGTACACGGCCGAGAGCCAACAGGTCACCAACGAAATGGTGATGGGCTTGCACAAGCATTTGCCCACCGCTGACATCTGCGTTGCCGTAACGGGCCTGTGCGGTGCCGGCGCCTCCGAATCCGATGAAAAGCCGGTTGGCACCATGTACTTCACCATTCTGCACGAGAACCGCGCCAAAGAGCTGCGCCAAGAGTTTGAAGGCAACTGCGACAAGGTGCGCCAACTAGCGGTAGACTTCATCTTTCAGCACCTCGGCGAACTACTCGACAACTACGCCGAACAGCACGCCAACGACGCCATTGTCACTAAAATCAAACAAAGCTGAACGGCGAAAAAGTGAGTTTGTAGACCACTGAAATCAAGTTCTGCTGAGGCTACTGGTGCCGTGAAAATATCAATCTCACTGTTCTGCAAACTCACCGTCTCACCGATCTACCTATTCCAACTTATTGGGTAGATCAAGCATCAGCTTTAGATTTTGGCGAACGACGTCGCCCATAGTGCGGCAGCGGTTGAAGGCGTTGGTTTGGTGGTGCAGGTTTAGCTCGTTTTTGAGTTGAGCTACTTTTTCGGGCGGCGCTAGCTCTTCGCGGCGCATGCAGTCCATGAGGGCTTTGAGGCGGTAGCGTTCTAGGCGCACCCGGCGCAGCATCAGTACCCGCTCCTCGGTTTGATACTGGCGGATGGCTTCGGCCTTAAGAAAACGGCTGCACATCTGAATCACGGCCAGATTGTCCTTGAAATACTGCGGCAGATACATGGTTTTGCGGCCTTCGTAGCTCTGCTGATCGAAGTCGATGGCCCGAACGCGGTACTGCTCGGCCTCTAGGTCGGGGGTCACGACGATTACATAATTATAGGAGCGCATATCGCCCAGCAACCGGGCAAAGCACCGCTCGTTGAATTTCACGAATTCCTTGGCAATACGCACTTGATTGAACTGCATCTGCGGCATGCGGGTCCGAATGAAATCGTCGCCGGGAATGCCCGCAATGTGCTCTTCCACCAGCGTGTCGCCGCTCACGAGGTAGCTTAGGCGGTTCGGCGACAGGAGGTGCTCTAGCTCCAGGCCGTAGATGCGCGAGGCATCGGCCGTTTTCACGTAGAAGTAGTCGTAATTGTCGTTGAGGCGGTTGACGATGCGCACCCGAAACGGGTTGGAATTGCCGAAACGGCAGTAGTCGATACGGTCGGCCAGCAGATGGTCGGTGAACGACAAGTCGCCGTCGGTTTTAAGCAGGGCGTACACTTGAGCTAGGCCCTCGCTCAACTCGCGCAGGGTTTGGGGCTCGTAGAACACCGTTTCCCATAAGGTGTCGTTGCCATGCCGGTCGAGCAACGGAAACGCGCCGCTGAAGTACGTGAGGTCTCGGTACGTGATGGGCAGCTTGGTTTCCCGGTCGTACTGGTGCAAATACTCGCGCAGCGCCAACTTAACCGAGTAACTAAGCTTCTTTTTCGAGATGAGCGCCATAAGAATAGGTGACAAGTAACGCGGGACAACTAGTTAGGCAAAAAACGCAATGCTTGGTCTAGCATCCGTCCACAAACAACCTCCTGCTCGCCATTGCCAAGTTCAGTGGGACGTTGTTGAGAAACAGGCCTGATGCTTGGGTTTTTTCCTGATTTCATACCAGGCTTATCTCCTAATAACCCAACATCTTACTCGCCTATTCGCCTTAACTTTACGAGTCTATCTACGGGTATAGCCGCTACATCATGAAAAAACCATTTGTTGTTCTGCTTTGCTTGGCCTTACTGGTGCCGGTTACGTCGCCGGGCTGGGGCTTTTTCGCGCACCGCACTATTGCACAGTTGTCGGTGTATGGATTGCCTTCCAGCTTGCAGCCGTTTTATTTCCGGCATATGAAGGAAATCGTGAAGCTTTCTACGGCTCCCGATGAACGGCGCGACTCCGACCCCAAAGAAGCCCCCAAGCACTTCATCGACATGGACCACTACGGCGACGACCCGTTTGGCCTCATGCCGAAAGCCTGGGAAAAAGCCGAAGCCAAATACACAGCCGATACGCTCCGCAAGTATGGTACGGTGCCGTGGGAAATAATAGAAGTGAAAGACAACCTCACGGCCGCTTTCAAAGCCCGCGACACCGCGGCCGTTGTGCGCCTTTCAGCCGACTTGTGTCACTACGTAGCCGATGCTTTCGTGCCGCTGCACACCACCGTCAACTACGACGGCCAGCTCACCAACCAAAACGGGTTGCACTCCCTCTGGGAGTCGAAACTGCCCGAGCGCCACATTGCCGAGTACAAGCTCGACAACGAGTCGGCGAATTACCTGAAAGATCCACTATCTGCTATCTGGCAGGTAATTCAGAAGTCGTACGGCTTTTTGGGGGCTACTTTCGATATGGAAGAGAAAGTAACGCGCAGTTTCACCCCCGAAACAAAATACGTGTACTCTCACAAGTACGGCAAGACCCGCCGCTCTTACTCCGATGCCTTTGCTGATGCTTACCACAAAGAGGTGGGAGGCATGGTTGCCTTCCAGCTCAAGCAAGCCCCCGCGCTGGTTTCGTCGCTTTGGCTAACCGCCTGGCGTGATGGTGGCAGCCCTAATCTATCGGAACTGCTGGCCAAAAAGCAATCTAAAGAAGAAAAAGAAACCCTAGACAAGCAGTTGGGAGTGTGGAAAGACAACGAGTTGGTTGCGCAGCAGATGCTCCTTTCGTTGGAGAAAGAGAAGGCTACCGTGCAGGCCGACCAGATCAACTCGGCGGTGGATATGACCGCGCCAGTGCTGGAAACCGCCTCCCCCGCTGATCCTGTTCCCGCTGCCGCCGCAAAGGCCAACACCCTTGTGCCAGGTGCTCCCGCGGTGGTAGGAGCCGAAAAGGTGAAGGTGAAATCCAAATCTGCCGAAGGCAACACCAAGCAGAAAGAGAAAAAGCAGAAACCTGCCAAAAAGAAAGACGACGGCTGGGGGACACCGGCCGGCTCGGGCTGGTAAAGCGTTTCATCAACCGGAAAAGGCGCCCTTCGCTAAGCGAAGGGCGCCTTTTTTATTTTCAGCGCCTGTATCACAGACCCATTCAACCTGCGTCAGCTTGGCTTAAACAAGCGTAGGATTTCTCTTACTTCCTACCGGGCTTGCTAAAAATGAGAAAAGGAGGAATTTTATAACATGCTTGAAACGACACCCACAACCAGCAAGTTAACAATCACTCCTATAGGCATTTACATTTATTAACTGCTCGGAAAAACGTGCGCGAAAAGTGCGTTTAGTTAAGCTCAACATAACGACAATATAACCGCTCCGTAAAGCCTGACAACCTTGTCTGCTTAGTGCTGGCTCGGGAAATGTCCTCACACTCCTAAATTCTGAGCTATGATCTTGCGTTATGACCGGCTGGCCGTGGACCTGCCCAAACCCAAAAACCCTTCACCTAACGACGCAGCGGCCATTCAGGAACTGCTTGGGGGCAAGTATGGAGAGATGTCCACACTAATGAACTACACGTTCCAGTCGTTCAACTTCCGGGGGCGGAACCGGTTACGGCCGTTCTACGATTTGACTTGCAGCATCGCCGCCGAGGAGTACAGTCACATCGAGGCTCTCTCGTACGCTATCAACTTGCTGCTGACGGGTCAAACAGTGCGGGGCAAAAACCCAGTGCCGGCCCCATTGGCTGATGCCAAGGATGCTCGCAACAGCTACCATTTCCTGAATAGCGCTCAAACGGCCTTGCCGGTTGACTCGATGGGCAATTTCTGGACTGGCCAGAACGTGCACAGCAGCGGCAACCTGAAGCTGGATTTATTGCATAACTTCTTTCTGGAGTGCGGAGCCCGTGCCAACAAGATGCGCGTGTACGAAATGGTAGCCGATCCCTGCGCCCGCACAGCCGTGGGCTATTTGCTGGTGCGCGGTGGCTTGCACGTAGTAGCGTATGCCAAAGCGCTGGAACTTTTGACCGGTGTGGAAGTGACGAAACTGGTACCCGTACCTGACCTAAGCAACGATAAGTTTCCGGAGGCTAAGAAGCTGCAAGATGAGCAGAAGCTGCACCTCAAGCTCTATACCTTCAGCCCCGACGACTACAAGCAAGCCGGCATTATCTGGAACGGTAAGCACCCCGAGGACGGCCAGCCGCTAGAAGTAATTCAGGGTGGTTTCGAAGGCGTACCTTATCCTGTATTAGAAGAAGAGCCCCAGCTTAACTCGCCCGGCGCCGACGACTACGATCCGGAGATGTTCAAGGACATTGCCCGCAAGCTTGGCGTGAAGCTCTAAGCTCGGTGCTACAGCAGTTGCAAAGACGAACCCGCTAATCCGGTTGTAGCCACAGATTGCAACTGATTGCTATGTTTGAGGTGGCTACCGGAAGGTAGCCACCTCATTTGCGTTCTAGCCTGCGTACTTCCTACCTGTTTGCTCTGCCTATGTCTGCTCCTACCCCACGCCTTGCGGTTTCGCTTTCCTTGCTGCTACTCGCTTCGGCTTGCAACCGCCAGCAGCCCGTTGCGGAGACGGTTGCCCCTCGGCCATCGGCGGAGCGGCAAGTGCCGGGGCCAGCCCTTACAGCCATAGCGGATAGCAATGCTGCGGCCTTGCTACTGCCCTACGGCAAACAGTACCCGGCCTCGGAGGTAATCGTGCATACACGCCTCGGCGACATTCGGGTGAAACTCTACGACGACACCCCGATCCACAAGGCCAACTTTTTGTTGTTGTCTCGCAAGGGTGTGTTCGATGAAACGGTGTTCAATCGGGTTGTGAAAGATTTTGCGGTGCAGGGCGGTGCTTCCGACCACCGTACCATCCGCTTGGCTCGCTACCGCCTGCCGCCCGAAATTCGGCCGCAGCACTTCCATAAGCGCGGCGCCCTCGGCATGGCGCGCTACGACGACGATGAAAACCCCGGCCAACTCTCGTCAAACACCGATTTCTACTTCGTACAGGGACAGAAAATGACGCCAGATCAAAGCCAGGCTATGGCCGGCCGCCAGTTAACTCCCGTACAACAAAAAGCCTATGCTACCGTCGGCGGCGTTCCGTCCTTGGATGGTAAGTACACTGTGTTTGGCGAAGTAGTGGAAGGCCTCGACATCGTCGATAAAATAGCCAACGAGCCCGTAGACCCTTACAAGTGGCCCAAGAAAGATGTTGGCATCAAGATAGAAGTGGTGCAATAGCGCGGCAATTCCACCCTACTGAGGCTTATACCGGACGCGCGAGCATCAGGGGCGGCGTACTTGTACGAGCCGGCTTTTGGTTATGTCGCCAGGCTGCTCCTGTAGCAGTTCCGTTAGTTCGGCGCGGGTGTAAGCTATACTGTTAGTTGAGGGCTCGAAAGCCAACTGGCGCAGGTCGGCATCGGCGGCGGGAGAATCTTGGCGGGCCGGGTGCAGATAGGCACTGTCAGGAGTGATGCGGTAGAGGTGATAGAAAAAGTAGCGCGTGGCAGTGGTGCCCTGGGGCTGAAATTGCACCACATACACGTCGCCAACTTTAGGGTTGGCTACTTGCTCTTGCACAGAATCCGAGCAAGAGGAGGCTAGCAACAGGGGCAGCCAAGCAAGCCAGTGGAAGGTCTTTTGCATGCGGCAAGATAAAGGAGTTGCTCGTTATGCGTTGCCGACTGCCGGTTTGCCCGCCCAACCAACGTTTGGCAACGCATAACGAGCAAAAAAAACGGCTCACAAATGCGAGCCGCCTTTCCAACAATCAAATCGGAGTAAGCAGTGCTTA
This sequence comes from uncultured Hymenobacter sp., assembly GCF_964242765.1. Classification (NCBI taxonomy): domain Bacteria; kingdom Pseudomonadati; phylum Bacteroidota; class Cytophagia; order Cytophagales; family Hymenobacteraceae; genus Hymenobacter; species uncultured Hymenobacter sp. Next base: position 9,373 of record NZ_CAXTBM010000010.1, on the reverse strand, counting down.
CCAAATCTTGGCGCGCTCCGTCTGGGCGCGTACCATCTTAGCATCTTCTTTGCAGCCAAAGGCTTCGTAGAATTGCGGCATGTTCATAAGCGGGCCGTTGGTGCGGAACTGCGCTGGCGAGTGTGGGTCGGTTTGCACTTGCTGGCGCAAATATTCTGGCCGGGCATTCGTGCGCCACACCTGCGCCCACGATAAGAAGAAACGTTGTTCGGGCGTCAAGCCATCATACTTCGGGCGCGGCCCATTGCCATACTGCTTCGTGAGCTGCTTTTGCAGCGCCGAATAGGCAATGTTGAGGCCCCCAAGGTCCGCCAGGTTTTCACCCATTGTTAGTTTACCGTTTACGTACACCGAGTCCAGAGGTTGGAAAGCCGAGTACTGCTTGCCGACCATATCAGCGCGCTGATTGAACTTGTCGGCGTCTTCTTTGGTCCACCAGTCCTTGAGGTTGCCTTCAGCGTCGTACTGACGGCCTTGGTCGTCGAAACCGTGCGTGATTCGTGGCCGATAACGGCGCCCATCCCGCCGTAATTTACGGCATCGTCGGCTTTAGGGTCGAAGAAGGGCGGTTGCATGATGCCGGCCGGGAACACAATTTCGTTCATCGGCGGGTTGTAGTAGGCATTCACTGTGGGCGGCGTCATTCCCCACTCGTTACGGTCGATGGGCTTGCCAAACTTGCTGGCATTGTCCATAGCCGCCCACTTGCGAGCGGCCAGCACGTTCTTCAGGTAGGACTCCCGCGAGATTGTCAGCGCCGAATAGTCTTTCCACTTGTCTGGATAGCCGATTTTGACGGTGAAGGCGTTCAGCTTTTTCAGGGCTTCTTGCTTGGTGGTTTCGCTCATCCAGTCTACCTGCCGGATGTGGTCGGCCATGGCTGCGCGGATGTTGTTTACCATCTCCAGCGCCTTGGCTTTGGTTTCGGGGGTAAACGCCTTATCAACGTAAAGCTGTCCGAAAGCCTCACCCAAAGCGCCATCGGTGGCGCGGTTCATGCGTTTCCAACGGGGCTGCTGTTGCTTGGCTCCGCTGAGCACTTGTGAAAAGCGAAAAGCTTCGTCGCCGTACGCTTTAGGCAGCGCTGATGTCAGCGACGATACCGTGTGCCAACGTATATAGGTTTTCAAGTCAGCCAGGGGCTCCTGCTTCAGCATTGCGCTTTCCTCCTTGAAAAAAGCGGGCTGTCCTACAATAATTTCTTTGGCTGCGTCCAGCTTCATGGCCGGTAGCGCCGCAGACAAGCCGAAGTTTGGAAACTGCTTGTTGAAAGCAGCTACCGTCATCTTGTTGTAGTTGGCGTAGGGGTCGCGCAGATCAACGCGGCTCTTGCTGGCTTTGGCCAAACGAGTTTCCAACCGCATCACGGTGGCCGCATTTTTAGCGGCGGTAGCCGGGTTGTCGCCCAGCATTTTGAACGTATTGGTTAGATACGTTTTGTAAGCGGCCTGAATCGACTTGGAGCGGGCGTCGGCTTTGAGGTAGTAGTCTCGGTCGGGCAGCGAAAGGCCCCCTTGGTAGATTTGGACGGCGTACTGCGTGCTGTTCTTCTCGTCTTGGCCTACGCCAATGTTGAAGAAGGCCCCGGTACCCGCCAACTGCTGGCGCACGATTTCTGCTTGTACCCCTTTCAGGTCCTTGATGCCTTGAATACGAGTCAGTTCGGGCTGTAGGTACTTCAAACCAGCCTTCTCAATAGCTACCGTATCCATCGCCGAAGCGTAAAAGTCGCCTACTTTTTGGGCATTGCTGCCTTTGGTGGCGGTGGTATTGGCAGCGGCTTCCTGTAGAATTTGCCGCATCACCGCATTATTCTTATCAGAAAGCTCATTGAACGAGCCCCACCGGACCTCAGCCGCTGGGATTGGATTGTTCTTGTACCAGTTGCCCGAGGCGTATTGGTTGAAATCTTGGCAAGCTGAAGCCGAGGCGTCGATGTTAGCCACGTTTAGGCCAACGCCTTTAACATCGGCTGGCTCAGTGGAGGCTACATCGGCTCCTTTGGGAATAGCTAAATCGGGCTTGATGGTAGTAGTAGCCGGGCGGGATTTGGGGCCACCAGTAGAGCAAGCCGCCAGCGTCAAACCCGTAAGAGCCACGGCTGCTAGCGTCATGCTGTTGCGTTTTTTCATGGGAATAAAGTTGGTGTGTTCTTCGGGTCTGAGATGTGATATGCGGCTATAACGAAGGCATTGCTGTTTGCTTGTTTAGGGTGGAGACAAGAATTTCCAACACCCAAATCAGGTAGCTACTCACAGATGACAGGTAAACTCAATCAAAGGCTGCCCGACCCTGATTTCTGCCCAATTTATACCAAGCATAGTACAATACCAACTGCATCGAGTATCCCATTTAAGGAAGAATACCTATAAACAAGTTAAAGTGCTAGTACCTAAATAAATAAGTTTTATACAAAAACATTATTATTTGTAAAAAGGTAGTTATACCTGAAAAAATTAGAAAATATAAACAAAGTAAAACCAATCCTATTCTGCTGCTGTACTAAAAATTCCAGGGAATATCTTCTTCTCATCTCAATAATCAGAGCCACGATCGAATTGCTCGTTAATACAATCGTTACTTTGTGTTTTCGCTTAACCGTATGGGAGCGTTTTTTTGGTTGTTTACTGGCTTTTTCATGCCTACTGCCTTAGTTACCGGCTGCGCCGGCTTTATTGGTTCTCACCTAAGCGAACGGCTACTAGCCGACGGCTACCGCGTGATTGGGCTCGACAATTTTGACCCGTTTTACGACCGGGCCCTCAAACGAGCCAACTTATCGGCCTCGCTGAGAGAGTTAAATTTTGTGTTTTATGAATTGGATCTGCGAGATGGTCCTACTGCTCTCGCAGCGGCACTAGTTACCGAGCAGGTGGACGTGGTAGTGCACTTGGCAGCCAAAGCTGGAGTGGGCCCCTCGGTGCGCGAGCCGGCGGCCTACCTCGAAGCCAACGTGCTGAGTACCGTGCATTTGCTGGAATGGATGCGGCAAGCGGAAGTAAAAAATCTGTTTTTCGCGTCGTCGTCGTCGGTGTATGGCAATACGGTGGAGCTGCCGTTTCGGGAGGATATGGCGCTGCTGGCGGCGTGTATTTCGCCTTACGCCGCTTCCAAGCTAAGTGCCGAGCAATTCATCTTCACCTATCATCACCTCTACAACCTCAACGTGCTGAATGCCCGGTTCTTCACCGTGTATGGTCCTCGCCAACGCCCCGACCTAGCTATTCATAAGTTTGCGCGCCTGTTGCGAGCTGGTCAGCCGGTACCCGTGTACGGCGATGGTTCCACCGCCCGTGACTACACCTTTGTAGCCGACACCGTGGACGGCATAGCGCGTGGGGTTGCTTATCTACTGACCCACCCAGGCACCTACCAAACCATTAACCTCGGTAACAGTAGCCCGGTTAAGCTGCTTGATTTGATAACGGCCGTGGGCACGGCCGTGGGCGTCACGCCGGTACTCGACCAGCACCCCATGCAGGCCGGTGACGTAGAAGTCACGTATGCCGATATCAGCAAGGCCCGCCAGCTTATCGGCTACAACCCCCAAACAACCTTAGCCGAAGGATTAGAGCAGTTTGTGCGCTGGCTGCAAGAAACGGAGGCGGCCCCGGCTTCTCTGCCACTGGCGCCGGTGTCGGCATCCTAGCTAGTTTGATCGGAGGGCAAGCAACTAGCAAGGCCTTGTAGCTTAGGGTTTGCTGTGCTAGACAAGTAAGAGGCAATTTCCACTGCCGAAACCGCTATCCAAGACGGCTGCTTATAAGTTGCCGCTCGAATCATTTTTTAACGTAACTGCTACCCCCTAGCTACTCAGAGCATCCAGTAAATCCATGCGTTCTTCTCTTACTGCGTCTTCCTGGCTGCGGCCGTTTACCGTGTTGCTCGTGTGCTTTTTCAGTTGCTTCGTGCACTTAGGCGCCCCCGAGGTAAACCTAATGGAGGCGCGCAATTTTGTGGCGGCCCGCGAAATGGTGGAAGGGGGCTCTTGGCTTATTCCTACCATGAACGGCGCCCTGCGTGTGGCCAAGCCGCCGCTCCCCACCTGGGCCGTGGCCTTCACCGAGCAACTAACAGGCCCCACCCAGGACCCCAGCATCCTGCGCCTACCCGCCGCCATCATGACCACCCTACTGGTATTTTTCTTTTGGGGCCTGGCACGGCAGCTTATTCGGGAGCAGCCGGGCGAAACGGAAGCGCCGGGCCGTACTGCGTGGCTAGCCACGTTGGTACTAGCCAGCAGCCTGCTGGTGATTACCGTGGGGCGCGAAGGTCACTGGGACATATTCGCCAATAGCTTTCTGGTCGGTTCCCTTTGGGCCTTGGCCCGCGGCTGGTTCACAGAAAAATCAGGTTGGAAGTGGTTTGCGCTGAGCGGCTTGCTTTTGGGTGGTTCTATGCTAAGCAAAGGCCCTGTGGCCCTGTATGCCGTGTTGCTGCCGTTCCTGGCAAGCTTCGGTGTGCTACGGCTGTATCCGGAGCGGGGCCCCGTGCGCCCACCACGACGCTGGGGGTTGCTGCTGGCTCTGGTCTTGGGGTTAGCGGTGGGTACGGCCTGGCCTATTTATCTGGCCGTGCAGCATACCGTCGCCCCCGCGGCGTTGGCAGTGGCCCGCGTTGAAGTAACCTCCTGGGGCGAGCGGCACGTGCAGCCGTTCTGGGAATATTGGAACTTCCCGGTATTTACAGGCATCTGGACACCGATAGCCTTGCTGGTGCTAGCAGTGCCTTTTGCCAGTCCCCGGGCCGGGCGCTACATTCCTTACCGGGCCGCGTTGGCTTGGCTGTTAGTAGCATTCTTGCTGTTGAGCTTGGTGCCGGAGAAGAAGGAACGGTACCTGTTGCCACTTATGCCGCCGCTGGCTCTGCTGATAGGTGGCTTGCTGCGGCATCTCGAAACTGTACTGCGCCATGGTCGGCGCCCTCGCCCCGAAGCCACGCTAGTCCGGATTTGGGCCGGGCTGTTGGCTGTGGCCTGCTGCTTGTTTCCGGTGGTGCTGGTTTTTATGAAGCTAGCCGCTTACGGACCGGGTTCAGTTCCGTTTGCGGTTACGGTAGTGGTGTTCCTGCTGCTGGCGGCCGCTATTGTGTGGTGGGGTTTCCGGCAATACCAGGTCCCGGCACTAATGGCTAGCTCTATCACGGCTATGGCCTTGCTGCTGGCTTTGCTGGCCCCAGCCTATCCTCTCTGGACCAACCGCCGGGCCGAGCCCGGCCTGCGACATATCGAGGCATTGCGCCGCAACCCGGCACTGGCCCGTCTGCCCTGGTACACGCTCGAAGAACTGCACATCAAGCGCATTTGGGATGCCGGCCGTGCTGCCCCGAGTTGGCCCCGCACCCCCGACTCCGTGCTGGTCCGCCCCCGCGGTCCAGTTGCCGTTCTCACGGGCTCCAACATCGCCAAGAAACTCCCGCGCGCGTGGCGCAACCAAGTACGTCTGCAAGTAGTGGACAGCTTCTACCTCGACCGCCAACGGAAAGACGGCCGCTGGCGCGTAACACTAGTCACCCCGGTGAGTAATTAAGCTAGGAAGGTTACCAAGTACATGTTGGCCTTAAGTAGTTGAAACGACTTACCCGATTACTTTGCTACTCCGTTGCTCGCCGATGCCACTCCCTCGCGCCGCATCAATACAATGTTGCGCGCATAAACCACCGTACCGAAGATATTGCCCACGATGAGCACCGTATCAACGGGGTGGCGTAGAATGGCATAAGTCAAAATCAGGACAGAACCCACGAAGCTCACCACCCAAAAGCCGAGTGGCAGCACCGATTCGCCTTTGCGTTCCGAGTACAGCCACTGATACACGAAACGCATCAAAAAGATGGTCTGGCCGATAGCTCCGAGTGCTAGCACCCCGCTCGGAATGCCGTGGCTGAGCATAGCCCGCAAGCTGAAGTGCTGATTGCCAACCACAAACCAAACCAGCATAGCGAGCGGGAATACGTAGGCCGCAGCCCGAAACAAGTTACTTAGCTTGCGCCACTCACCCAGCAATTGCAGGTTGCGGATGTAGATGCCGTAGCTGATGAGCTGCGCGCCCAGTATCACGGGGTCGTGGCGCAGCATGCCGTAGATGATCATCAGAAACGACGAAACCAAGCTAATCTGCCAGAACAGCGTGGGCACCAGTACCCGCCTGGCCCGCTCGCTTTGCACCCATTGCAACACAATGCGGCTGCTAAAAAGCAACTGCGATGTTAGCCCAATGCCCAAGGCCACTTGCTCGACTCTAAGCATGATCGGCGGCGCGGTGCTGCTCTCCTATTTCGTAGTTTTTCCAGCGGCTCCTGATCCAGCGGAAGCCGAACGTGTCCACGAGTGGCTTCCAGGCCCGATTCCAGAGGTTGTACTTGGCCGTACCCGCAAACCGTGGAAAGTGCTGCACTGGTAGTTGCTTCACGCGCCCACCCTGCAACTGCACCAAAGCCCCCAGAAAGCGGTGCATACCGTGAAACAGCGGAAGCCGGCGGGCGTACTCAATCTTGATAATCTTCAGCGGGCAGCCCGTATCCTCGATGCCGTCGTTGATAAGCGTCCGACGCACCGTATTAGCTACTTTCGACGATATCTTTTTCACGAACGTGTCCTGCCGCTTGGCCCGGATGCCATTCACCATGTCGTAGTCGGGCAGAAATTCGAAGAACTTCAGAAAATCGAGCGGCGAGGTTTGAATGTCGGAGTCGATGTAGCCGACCAGCGTACTGCGGCAGTGGTCGAAACCAGCCTTGATGGCGGTGCTCAAGCCTTGGTTGTAACTCAGACTGATAAATTCGTACCGAGGATTTTGCCGACAGATATCGCGCAATAGCGCCAGAGAACTGTCTTTCGATCCGTCGTTGACGAACAGTACGGTGGTCGGGACGGGCGTCTGCTCCAAAAACTTGTTCATTTCCATCACAAACTGCGGCAAGCTTTCTTCTTCGTCGTACACCGGCACTAAGACCGTGAGCGTTTGCTGGGTGAGATAGGAATGAAGCGGAGCAGCCATAACAGAATGTAAAAAACGGAGCGCAAGGTAGGCAGGTTTTGAACCTTCTACCGCACGGCCGGCCGGCTCGGCTTTTCGGCAAGAAGTCGGCACCGATTTCCTTGGGGTTTGCTTTCCTGGTTGTATCCTGCCTTACGCGCCGTTCCAAAGCGTTACTATACACATCAGGGCTGGGAGCCAACTACCTGCACCGCTTGGTAAAGAGGTCTGCGGACAATGCAGTCCACCGGCTTTGGCGTCAGCTACAGCCTGGCGGCATTACTTTCTTCCAGAAAAACAGGCCTTAAATCATATCCTGCACGTGCGGCTTAGTGTCAGCAACGCATAAGCCGTACCTTTAGGGCCATATGCCACCGCTCTATAACCGCCGTCCCGAACCGGGTCTATCCTCTTCTTTGCCCCCTGTCGCCCTGCCGCTGGCCGAGTTGTTGCTGCGCGTAAAGCAAAGCTTAAGCGAGCGGTTCGCCGATTCGTACTGGGTGGTAGCCGAAATTGCCGACCTCACCCTGCCCCGCTTCGACGGCGCGCATTGCTACCTCACCCTCACCGACCAGCACCAGACCGGCCGCGGTGCTCAGCTGAAAGCCCAGGCCCGCGCCACTATTTGGAGCCAACGCTACCAGCAACTCGCCCCCGTGTTCGAGGAGCACACCGGGCAAGAGCTGCGGCCAGGCCTGAAAATCATGCTGCGGGTGCAAGTGAAATTTCACGAGCAGTATGGGCTTAGCCTCGATGTGCTAGCCATTGACCCCACGTATACGGTTGGTGAGCTGGCCCGGCAGCGCCTCGAAACTTTGCGTAAGCTTGCGGAGAAGGGGTTGCTCGAACGGCAGCGTGTTTTGCCGTTGGCCTTAGCTCCGCAACGCTTAGCTATCATTTCCTCGCCCACTGCGGCTGGATTTCAGGATTTTGTGCAGCACCTAGGGGAGTCGCCCTATGCTTTTTCGCTGGCGCTATTTCCGGCCAGTATGCAAGGCGAAGACTCACCGGGCAGCATTCGGGCGGCCCTAGATACCATCCGCAAACGCCGCCACTACTTCGATGCAGTCGTTATCATCAGAGGCGGGGGCTCGAAAACCGACCTGCTGGCTTTCGATGATTATGGTTTGGCAGCCGCCATCGGGGCTTTTCCGCTGCCTATCCTTACGGGTATCGGCCACGAGCGCGACGAAGCAGTGGTTGACCTCACGGCGCACTTGGCGCTGAAAACCCCTACTGCCGTAGCAGCATTCCTCGCCGACCGCCTAGCCCGCCTCGATGCTGTATATGACGGGTATGCCGGCCGCATTCGGGAACTGGCGACGCAGCAGCTTCAGGAGGCCGCGGCCCACCTCGACCGAGTGGGTCGGCGAACCCACTTGGCCGCGCAAGAGCAGTTAGAGGACCAGCGCAGCGTGTTACGGCAGCGAGTGCGGGCCGCCGCGCCGCTGGCGCGGACGCGCTTGCGGCAGCAAGAGGTGCAGCTCGGTCAGCAACGCTATGCTCTCCAACGCGCTGCCCACCAGGCGGCCGTGGGTCAGCAGCGCCGCTTGGTGCATTTGGGTATTACACTGGCCCGCCGCTTCCGCCGCTTGCACCGCCGGCGTCGGGAGCAGTTGCTGCACCAGCGCTACCAGCTTCAGTTAGCGGCCGAGCGCTTGTTGCACCGTGCCGAAGTGCTGTTACTGGAAAAAGCGAACCAGCAGAAAGACGCCTTAGCCAGTAAACAAAACGGCATTCCCATCTGACCTCGCAGGAAAAGCTATAATTGATGTTGTGTGCTAAGACCAGCTGTGCTCATCGGGCACCCGACCAACGTGCCTGGCCTTAGCTTCTCGTCCTTTCATAATTTCACCACTTTCCCATGGATACTACGTATCGTGACGCAATAGCAGAGCTTGAAACCATTTTGCGCGCTCTGGAAACCGACACCGTAGATGTAGATGAACTAACTGCTCGGGTACAACGCTCCGCACAACTTATCCGACTCTGCAAGCAGAAGCTACGCACTGCCGAAGATGCTATTGACCGGGTATTCGAGAACTTAGACCAGGACGAAGACGAGCTGCCCGCCCCTCCCGAGGAAGAAGCGCCCCCACTCTTCGCTCCACCAACTCCCAAACGCTCTCCTCGCCCGCCACGCGACACGAGTGGCGGGTTGCTGTTTTAAAGCAAGCGTGCACAGCAAGTAAAATACGGAAGATGATGGTCAACAATGTGCTTTTTCATATATTTGACTGTACTAATTGACAGTACAGAAGCACTGCATCGTTCGTTCCAGCTCTATTTTTACTTGCTTTTTATGGAATCTCTTTCTTCAAACAACCTCTTAGATGAGCGTCTGCCCAAGAATACGGTAGGAGAGCGAATCAGCTTTGAGGAAGCAAAGACTCCGA